>JANMUC010000635.1:0-25898 GCA_031391225.1 Deinococcales bacterium | reverse complement strand
TTAAGGCTGTTTAAGACAAGAAAAACCCCTGTGATGAACAGGGGTTTTTCTTAACGAGCAACATCGGGCTTGTCTCTTTCAAAACGCTTTGGAAACTCGAGTTTCCGAGCGAATCGTTTCTGGTGTTTAGGGAGCAATGATGATGCTTGTTCCAGAGACGGCATTCAAAACACGATCTGGTCCATATTGAGTCCCTTGAACGGGGTTGGTCAGCGGAATAATCGCGCTTGGATTGGTAGAAGTGACTGTCAAGACACCAGTGGTTTTATTCCAGATTGCCGATGCACCAGCATTGTCAAAAGCCGTGCGTGTCAGGAGCCGCTTGGCAATGTCTGCCATCGATAAGTTGACCACGGGCAAAGTCTTTAATTTAGCGTATTTGTTGGCAACATTTTTCATGAACACACAGAGCAAGCAATTTCCATTTCCGTAATTGCGTAAGTTCGATTGGTGGACAAAGTGTGGGTTAACCGAGCCTGACAGAATATGCGAGATCACGACATCGGATTCGTAATCCATGATTTCTTGAAAGCTCAGGTCGCGTCCCCAGTAACCACGGTAAATCGTATTGTACTCGTCGGTCAATTCGACTGGGGTAGTGGTGTTGTAAAAAATATTGATCGGAAAGCGAGGCTGGAGCAAGATGTCGTTGGCTGGTAAATTGCTTGGAAAGCGCAATCCTTGATTTGGTGATGGATTGTTTTGCGAGCAGTCCTCGGGAGTGGAAATGCAAATGGGTGAATTTGTAGGCGCAGAGGTGTTGCTTGCCAAGACCCGAATCCCCAGAGCTTGTGCACCACTGACCAAATTGGCGCTGGCACGGCTTTTACCGGCGTTCACCAGCGGCGAAACCTCGTCAAAATAGCCAAGTCCAGAATGGTTACCGGTCACCAGGACACTTGGGTCAAATTCTCTTGCCGACAATCGCAAACCGCCCAGTCCTGTTGCCACCGTTAGGTTTCGAGAAATTTGCGAGTTAACTTCTGTCAGACTGGTGCTGTCATCGAACGAAAGGTGTCCATACGTGTGGTTGATCCAGCGAAATGCGCTGTGATAACAGTGGGTGGCTGCCGAAAGCGCATCGTTGCTGCTCGAGCCGATCGGGAAGCAATTCGCCCTCGAGTTCATTTGATACCCTTCACCGTTGAAAGCATGGTCGATCGTGAAGCTGTTAAACAGTGGGTTGGTGAAGCGGAACAATTGTTGCCAGATCACCAACGAGATTACATCGTTGGCACGCAGCCTGAAAACACCACCGTTGGCGTGGGTGCTTGGGTTCCAGACATCGTTGTCCAAAAAGTAATCGTCGCTGTGGGCAGCGAAATACATTTTTTGTTCGCCCAGGAAAACGCCGCGACTGACCCAGCGAATCAGACCGTATTGCAGCAACAACGAGTGCGTCAAGTATTGGTTGTGCGCGGCGGTGACCGCCAGACCTTCACGTCCATCAAGGGAGGTGTGCAGTGCTGCAACCACCGATCCGTTGGCGGTTTGCAGCAATGGAATCGCGCCGTCGATGACTTGAGCGAGGTAGGTGTAGGCTTGACGAATTCCAATGCTGATGTCTGGCTTGAGGTCGCTAAAAATCTGCCTGCCTTGGGTGGTCAAGCTGACGTTGAGTGGCGTGCTCGAGGTGTCGGCATAACCGGTGTAGTTTAATCCCGTGTTGGCACCGTCTGGAAAGGCATACATTGTGACTTGGCGGATTTTATAGTCACGTTCAAAGTCGTTCAAGATTTGCCATTCGATCGGGTCAAATGCCGAAAGCCAAGTGATGCCATCAAAATAAGCCAAGTTGTTGGTGGTCAAAATCACGCCTGAGTAATTCGCCAGACCTGGTTCAGCCTCGAGCGTATCGCTGGTCAAAATCTTTTGCGATGCCACCAAGACATCAAATGGAACGCCGATTCGGGTCATGAAGGTTTTCATGGCGTCAAAACCGGTTTCAGTTTCGGTTGCCGTAATGAGTAAAAGTTTGAGTTTAACCCGTGTTTCAGTGCCTGGTGGTACGCCTCGAGTGCTGATCAAACCGCTGGTTTTGGCGGCTCGAGTTGGATTGACGGGTGCGGCTCTGGCAATGCCTGGATCGTCAATGGTGGCGGTTTGGACTTGTGGTTCGGGTAAGTTATTAAGGTCCGGCAGTGGCAAGCGATTGCTCGAGTTACCGGCTTGAATGGCTGGTTCGGTGTCAGTGACTGCATCGTCGGCTGGTGTGCTTGGCGTTTGGTTGCCGCAGCCCATGACTGCGATCAGCAGTGCAATTAACAAATAACGGTAGAGTTTCATGGTTCCCCTTTGTACTTTGTTACAGGTTGTACAAACTTGATGGCTTCATTCTCTTCATAATTTCGACTTTTTATAGTACGAAACACGCCATGAAGTAGGCGTTAAATCCGTGCCAGCCTTGAAACGCACATCAGTTCAAATGATTAAAGTCTCTTTATTTTGTGTAAAATGAGTCTTTTAACGTGAGATTCATGAATTAAATTAAGTCTGCGGTACGGAGCAGCGCCTCGAGCAAGGAGATCGATTTGAAGTCGATTGATCGCCTTGAAAAACCCCAAATTTAAGTCATACGGAATAAACGGGAACACTCCGTTATGCGCTCCGCTCGATAACTCCGTTTACTCCGTGTTGTAGCCACTCCCTTTGGTCGGGGAAACAGTTGGAAAAGCATGATTGTTTCTCGCGATTTGGTATCAGACTGAGGATTTTCGAACAACGCAGGCTCGAGAAAATTCAGGCTGCGAACTTCAAAAATGGACAAAGAAATGCCCCAAACTTTTCAGTTCGGGGCATTGATTTCACAGATAACCCTAGACCTCTTCCAAGCGGTCATTGCGGACCAAATTCTTGCCGTAACGTTTGGCTTCGTACAATCGGTCATCGGCTCGAGCAATCAACTTTTCAAAATTGGCGACACTGGTGTCCCAGACCATGCCAATGCTAACCGTGACTTTTAAACCTGACTGAATCGCTTCCCAGTCGTAATGCTCAACTGTGCTGCGAATCCGTTCACAGACCAACAAGGCATCTTGAGGTGATGACCGCGGCAGCACAAAAGCAAATTCTTCACCGCCGTAACGCGCTGGCATGTCCGAACTGCGAAGCACCGTATGCAAAATACCAGCCAAGTGCTGTAAGACTTGATCGCCAATCAAGTGCCCAAAGGAATCGTTAACGAATTTAAAATCGTCAACGTCAAGCATTGCCACTGGCAAAGGATGCTTCCCAAGGCTGGCACGCGTAAATTCTTCGGTCAGGTAACTCTCGAGGTGACGACGGTTGTATAAACGGGTGAGCGGGTCTTGTAAAATCAAAAGTTCGAGTTCAGAAGTTTTTTCTTCGAGTTCGACCAGCAAGGTGGTTTTGGCTTGATTGGCTTGTTCGAGCGCCTCGAGGGCTTGCATCAGTTCGACATTTCGCAACTGCTCGAGTTTGGCTTCGCCGCGAAGGCGTTCAGCTTCACGCTGAGCGTTAAAAACCCGCATTTTTCGGTTGGCGGCATCGTCACGAACCTCTTTTTCCAGACGGTGAAATTCTTCAAAAGCTCCGAGTGCATTTTCAAAATCATTTTGTTGCTTAAACGCCTGGCTTTTGATTTCAAAACCTTGAAACTCGAGCAATTTAAGCTCGCCATCTTGAGCGGCTTCGATGGCTGCGTTGACGTAAGAAATAGCCTCGCTTGGATGGCGCTGGGCAAGTTCAATTTTCCCGGCATTCAGTAAGCAATACACCACACCTTCGGTTTGCTTATTGGCACGTACCATCTGGAGTGCCGTATCGAGTGTTGCCAGGGCTTTGGTGTGCGATCCCGATCCTGAAAGGGCTTCGGCAAGATTCACCAAAGTCTGAGCGGTAATGTCATGCAGCTCGAGATCACGGGTGATGACCAGTGACGCCTCAAAATCGTTGATCGCCTCATCAAAACGTCCAAGGGCGCAACGGGCAATCCCTCGGTTGGTCAGTGCCGAGGATTTACGAACCAAATCGCCAATCGAATCACAACGTTCAATGGCTTTGGTGGCATATTCAAGGGAAGTTTGGTTGTCACCAAGTTGGTGATACATCCCCGAAATATTGTTCAAACTCCATATCATGCCAAGCACATCCTCTAACTCGGTGTTGATTCGGTAAGCGCTAAAAACGGCATCGATGGCAGACTCGAACTCTCCTAAGGACGCATACGCGAAACAGGTGATATTTAAGCAATCGCGCTCGAGTTTGAGGTCCCCAAAGTTGCGAGCCACCTCAAGCGCCAAATCCAGGTGATGCAAAGCTTGGGCATGATCGCCAGAATGGAATTGACTGTAGGCGATGTTGCGCCTGGCAAGCCCTTGTGCCAAAACATGCCCAATGGCTTTGGCTTGCTCAAGACCCTGGACGCTTTGCTCGAGGCAGCGTTCACGGTTCTCGAATCGCAACATCCAAGCGCTGTGCAATAGCTCTTCAATTTGAGATCGATTCTGCATAAAACCTTTGTGGGATTGCTATTTGAGGGGCTGGAGTTGTGATGGGCGGTGTAGAGAAACCGGGTCAGATTTTGTAATGACATCAGTTTACCTCTTCTGAGATTTGGACAGATTTTTTATCGTTCTACAAGTACCTGTGTAAACCAAATTATTGCGTATCAGATTGATGGTTTTATTTCGGCAAAGAGAGCGCAGATTGCATGAAACGCTCGAGGTTTAAGCGACCAGACCCAAGATTACCTTTCAAGCTTTTATCATTGCTCTTGTCAATATTGTCAGCCGTACTTGACATGATTTTGCCAAGGGTTAAGAGGCTGCTCCAAGGATACCAACGCTCGGCTAATGCCAGTGCAAAACCACCAGCCACCATTGGCGCAGCCATGCTTGTTCCGCTCCATTTGGCAATCCGATTGCCTGGTGCGGGCGTGGCAATATTTTCTCCAATAGCGGTCATTTCAATATTCCCATAGGTTGAAAATGTAGATTTTTTATCATTAAGGTCTGTACTGCCAACACCAACCGTCAAATCCTCCATGTAGCCCGTGCCCTTAGAGGAATTGGCAGGAAAAGTGACATTCATATCGCCAGTGTTTCCAGTAGCACAAACCACCAATTTATCATTCCAGGTTGCCCAATCAATTTGAGATGCCAAGGAAGACAAATACTGTGTGCCGAGCGAAAGGTTAATCACATCTGCACCGTGCGTCACTGCCCAATCCATCGCGGCAAGCACCGAATCGGTATTGCCAGAACCATCTGAGCCGAGTACACGCAGTGGCATGATTTTGGCATTCGGTGCAACCTGCGCAATGATTCCAGCCACAGATGTACCATGTCCATACCCTTTGCTGGTGTTATTAACATACACTTCTTGCGGGATTGCGTCATTGCCCACAAAATCCCATGTTTGATTGCCAGGAACCAAACGTCCAGCAAAGGCTGGATGTGCAAGGTCAATGCCTGTATCAAGGACGGCGACAATCATGCCCGATCCGCCTCTTCGTGCCAGATTCAAACCCTGACTCAAGCGAATTTTTGACCAGATTGACGCGTTTGGACCCGTATTTGGATCACTGTTCAGATCACTGGATTGCCCTGATCCGTAAACTGACCAACCCGAACCCCAGGTGCTCCAGCCAGCCATGTTCGTTTGGGTTGCGGCTGCGTTGGTTGTGCTTTGTTGTAATTCTATCGTGTTCTCGTTCGGGTCGGTTGCATCGTAAGCTTCACGGCTTAAACGCCCGGCACGTTCTTTGGTCAGCGCAATCACCGCCGTGCCCGTTTCTGGGTGAAATGTCAAGACTTTGGCATCGTATTTGCTTGCCAAATTTTCGGCAGTGTCACCCGTTTGAATATTAACCGTCATCAACCTCGAGGTGGTCGTGTCAATCACAGGCAATTGAGCGCAACCAATTAACACTGATGGTACGCCAATCAGGGCAAGCCTAAACACTCGGCTTAAAATGGCGTTTTTGTGAATCTGTTCACGGTACACCTGCTTTCTTCCGTAACGTCGGTTTATTGAGAAGTTACCAATGCCAGTAAATGATCTCGAGAGTCCATCTCGGATTAAACGCATTTTGCAACAACGACCATCACAGAATTATTACAAGATGCTTAGTTTTCTCTCACACCAAAAGCAGGCGTACAGCACAGCTTTAGTATCGTCGAGATGCTTCTTAACAAGCAAAGCTTTGGTTGTCTAAAACAGGATCAAATCTCGAGAGACAAAAACCCTTTGCCGTATTTTCTGTGCTTAAAAAAGTGCCAAACCAAACAACACTGAACCCAAACTGCGTTCATTGAAGAGCTGTTATCTGAGTGGTTATTTAATTTTATCAGCCAAAACCCAGTACATAAAACTCTCCAGGTCAAGACGACCCGAACCGAGCATCTTACTGAGCGAAGCATTGGTCAAGGATAGGTCATCGGCGCTCTTTGACATGGCTTTACCAACTTTACGCAATTCTTTAATGTCGTAATAACGTTCACCCAGAGCCAATGCAAAGCCGCCAGAAACCATTGGGGCTGCCATTGAAGTTCCAGACCAATTTGCCGCACGGTTTCCAGGGGCTGGGGAAAAGACATGATCACCAATTGCGGTCATTTCAATGTCGCCATAGGTTGAAAAAGTAGACTTCTTATCAGAAACGTCACTCGAGCCAACAGAGACACTCATTTCGCCCCAAGAACCTGTTCCTGGCATTGCCGAGGCAGGATAGGTTACGCTTTGATCGCCAGTATTGCCCGCCGATGCAACCACAAAGACGCCCGCTTTGGTCGCATAATCAATGCTTGCCTCGAGTGATTTGAGGTAAACCGTACCGAGCGAAAGGTTAATGACTTTAGCGCCGTGCGAAACCGCCCAATCAATCGCGGCGATCACGTTGTCAGAATCGCCTTTACCTTCAGGAGACAGCACCCGCAACGGCATGATTTGCGCGTTTGGTGCAATTTGCAAAACGATTCCAGCCACGCTCGTACCATGTCCGTAACCCTTATTTTTGCCGCTTCCAGAAACCTCTTGCGGTGTCGCGTCTTTGTCTACAAAGTCGTACCAATCGCTCGAGGACGCAAGTTTTGATTTGAACGCGGGATGCACCAAATCTATTCCCGAGTCAATCACGGCAACCTTAACCCCTGCACCTTTTTTGGGAGCCAGAACCAAGGCTTCGCTCAAGCGAATACGCTTGAAAACCTCACTGTTCGGTACGGCGCTCAGGTTGTCCTGACCACCAGCACCCCAGGTGCTCCATCCCGAACCCCAAGTGCTCCAACCCGAACCCCAAGAACTCCAACCGCTCATCCAGGAATCTTTTCCAACTGACAATGCCTCAACTTGCCCTTCGGGCGTACTGAAGGTGTTCGCATTGGGTTCAGTCAGTGCCAGATCGCTGGCTCGTAACGACCGAAGTTGTACTTCATTTAATTTTAAGACCGCATAAGATTCGCTCGGATGAAAACTAACAACTTGAGCGCCACCATAACGCGATTGCAATGATTCTTGAGTGTCAACCGCAGTAATATCTACGGTCAGCAGGCGTTCCATGCCAGCATCGAGGTTGATCTCAATCTTGGGGTTTTGCGAGCAACCTGCAACCAGTAAGCCCATTGTCAGTATCAAACTTAATTTAAGGTTGCCATTGAATAATTTGTGGTTCATGGAACACCTGCTTTCTTCCGTAACGTCGGTTTTTGAGAAGTGAAAAGGTTGAATCGAAATTTACAATTCAAGGAGACAGTCTCCAACAAGTGTGATTATGCAATGCTGTCTATCACGAATTTCTTACATCAATTTCTTGTTTGAAGAACGCGAGGGTTCGGATTACTAAAGTCAACTTTTTTTATAATCTTGTTGGTTGTTGAGCTTGATCACCAATCATCTCGAGCATGGCAGATGCCATCTAGAGTTGCGCCATATGAGCATAAAAAAGACTCCAAAATCATAAAAACAGTTTAGCTTTAATGCCCGAATTCAAATCAACTTTTGAAAACACTTCCTCAAGCCGCTTGAGGCGTAACATAAAACCATTAACATCACTTGGAGGACATTGTGAAAGCCGTCATTGTTTCAGCGACCCGCACACCGATCGGTAAATTTCTTGGAAACCTAAAAGACTTGAGTGCACCGCAACTTGGTGCGATTGTCGCTCGAGAAGCGGTGCGCCGATCTGGGATTGATTTCAAATTAATTGAAGACACCATCATGGGGCAGGTGGTCACGGCGGGCGCGGGACAAAATCCAGCCCGTCAAGCCTCACTGGGCGCTGGAATGGAAGCCTCGAGCGGCGCGGTGACGGTAAACATGGTTTGCGGTTCGGGTTTGAAAGCCATCATGATGGCGGCTCAGGGCATTAAAGCGGGCGACCTTCAGGCGGCGGTGGCAGGCGGCATGGAAAGCATGTCGAGCAGCCCGTACTTGCTGCCCGAAGCCAGAACGGGCTTGAAGGCGGGTCACAAGCAAATTTTGGACGCCAACAACATTGACGGTTTGTGGTGCGCCTTCGAGCATTGGGGCATGGGCGATGCCGCCGAAATGGTGGCAACCGAGCACCAAATTTCGCGTCTCGAGCAAGACGAATTTGCTTTAAGATCGCACTTAAAGGCGGTGGCAGCCATTAGTGCTGGGCGTTTTAAATCCGAAATCGTTCCAGTCAGGCTTGAAACCAAAAAGGGCACAGTGGTGATTGACCAGGACGAAGCGCCACGCGCGGACTCGAGCCTCGAGACGCTGGCAAAACTCAAACCCGTATTTAACAAAAACGGCACGGTTACCGCCGGCAACGCCCCAGGCTTGAACGATGCGGCGGCGGCATTGGTGGTGGTCAGTGAAGATTTTGCGCTAACCCACGGTTTAAAACCGCTGGCAGAAATCATGGGTTATGCCACCACCGGACTCGAGCCAAAATGGTTTGCCATGACCCCCGCGCCAGCCACGCGAAAACTGCTGGGGCAACTGAACATGCAGCTTTCGGACATTGATTTGTTTGAATTCAACGAGGCATTTGCCGTGCAAAGCCTGGCGGTCATTCGGGATTTGGGTCTGAGTGAGGACAACGTCAACGTGAATGGCGGCGCGGTGGCGCTCGGACATCCGATTGGCTGCTCGGGTGCCAGAATTGTCGTGACCTTACTGCACGCGCTCGAGCAGCAAAATCTTGAGGTTGGGCTGGCAAGCTTGTGCATGGGTGGCGCGAACGGCTTGGCGCTGGCAGTGCGCCGAGTTTAACGGTCTGGTTGACAGAATTTAATCTTTTCGCTTCATTTGACTCAAAAAACAGACCGATCATCAGACATCGCCAGAAATTTTAACTGTGCCTGAGAGTGTGTTTTTGATCGCTAGCGCTGAAATTTTCATCAACTTTTGAGGCTCGAGCAATCGAGCCAAGTCAAAATGAGCTTTGTAGGACGATAATCGAAAGCATTTTTTGACCCATGCGGCTCGAGTTTGTCGTGTATTGTTGGATCAATACCAAAATTCCTGGCACGATGTAAAGCATCGAGACCCAAGAATAAAACCGAAACCTAAAATGTAAGCAAATTGAAAGTTTTTAAAACGTATTGTTCAAAGAGGTAAAATCACTGGCTTTCATCAGAAAAAGGAAACTTTCAACACATGGATCAACCGATGAGCAATGCGCACGACCTGCAAGGAGATTTCACCAAATCAAGCCTGCCAAGTTTATTGCAATACTTGGGAATGATTGGCGCGACGGGCGAACTGGTGCTGTCCATCCCACCAGAAGATAAAGCCGTCCTGAGCCTCGAGAAGGGCAAACTGATTGACGCCATTTACCGCGAGCACACTGGTCAACTCGCGCTCTTTCAAGTGATGCAAACCTCCAACGGCTACTTTCAATTCAAAGCCGGAATTTACGATGTCAAAGCTTCGATTGACAGCTCCCTCGAGCGCCTCTTGATGGGCGCTGCCGCCTTCGAGCACGCCCGCACCCAATTTCAACCGGGTGATGTGCCCTCGATTTTGCCCAGTTCGACCTCGGGCAACATTAGCCTGCAAGCCGCCCAGCTTCGGGTGGTTGCCATGATCGACGGTCAACGCAGCATCAGCCAACTCGCCAACGCTGTTAGGGGCAGTATCGGCGATGTCACCGCGTTAATTTCGCAACTGGTCGAATCGGGTTTGGTGACGGTCAAAACCACCACCATCGAAGGCATCAATCCACAATTTTTTGAAGACTTGCGCCCGCGACTCTCGAGCTTGGTCGGACCGATGGCACACATCATGATGGTTGATGCCGCCGAAAGGCTCGGTTTTAGTTTGGAAAACCTGGACAAAAAATTGGTTCGGGCATTCTTGACCGAGTTGCACAAAGAAGTTCCCAGCAATCAAATGAAACAATTTGTGGTGCTGGTCGAACCACTGTTGCGTCAGTACGAAAATCAGTAAAAACCAGTCACGCTCGAACAGATCAAACCAACTCGAGCTTGCAAAACTGAATAGCACAAAGGAGTTTTATGCAGGACAGCTACAACATGAGGTTAAAACAACCGATTCTCGAGCCATCCGAGCGATCAGCCAAAGCGGCAGTGATTGCGGCGAGCATGGGCGTCTCGAGTGAAACCATCGAAAAACTGTTGGGATCGAGCGGGTTGCTGTTAAAACCGCAGTCAATCCAGTATGTCAACGATATCGCAGACAAGTTTAAAGCGGCAGGCGTCGATGTTGAAGTCGTGCCGCACACAGAAAACGTTGGTGACAAAGTCGCAGTTGGCTCGAGTTCTTTACAGCCCTTAAATTCGGTGGCAGTCAGTAAAGCCAAAATTTCCGATTCAACGTTTGGGCAGCGACCAAAAGGTTGGTTGTCGTTGCGCTGGAAAATTCTGCCACTGGCAATTTTACCAGTCTTATTGCTGGGCGGTGCATGGCTCACCGATACCTTCACCAGCCGTGCTCAAACCTCCGAGGGTTTGCTGGTACGCGGCGCACTTCAAACGGCAGCCTTGTTCTCGAGACAAGTACTCAGTGGCATAGACGATGCCACTGGCGGTTTGAACACCCCAGTCAATATGGCAATTGTTCAACAAAACGTGACCGATTTGTTCAAAGCCCAGGTTTTACCGCTGACCCATGTGGCGGTCACCGATTCGACTGGCAAATTGATTGCCATTTACGATCAGGATTTTAGTAGCAGTGAAGTAGGCTCGGGAAAGTATAACGATCCTGTTGGAACATATACGAAATTAGCTCCTGAGGATGTCCGAACCCTTGAGCAAATCGGCGCAATTAACGTGAAACAAGACACAAAAAATGCCTTGCAATTTGCCGAAAATCCCAGTATTGAAAATCCGTTTGCTCAAATTTTTACTGATACCAACGCTAAATCAGAATATCTTGTCGCGTACCCGATCGAAGACAAATTGGGTTCGGTTCATTTGGCGCTCGATGCCCGAACCATTGGCGAACCCGCCGCCCGATCAATCAACATCACATTGATTGTCCTGGGCATTACCCTGGCACTGGTCAGCGCCATCGCCAGCTATTTTGCCAACCTGATCTCGAAACGAATGCTGAACCTGGCAAACCTAGCCGACAAAGTCAGCATGGGTGATCTGGAGCAACCCATTGCGGCTGGCAGCAAAGACGAAATTGGCGATTTGGCTCAAGCCTTGGAACGAATGCGCATCAGTTTACGAGCCGCCGTAACTCGAATCTCGAGGAGATAGTATGAAAAAATATTTTTGGATTCTCTCGAGCTTAACCGCCAGCGTGATCGGACTTTCCAGTTTGGCGCAGACGCGTGAACTGAACTTGTTCACCTGGAACGATTACATCGACCCTGAGCTGGTGAAAAAGTTTGAACAACAGACCAGTGCCAAAATCAAGATCGAATTTTTTGACACCAACCCAGACTTAATTCAAAAGCTCGAGTCAAAAGGTTTGGGCAAATACGATGTGGTGATCCCAACCGATTACGTGATCGGCGAAATGTTGCGGCGTCATCTGTTACGTCCGCTCGAGACGCGCAAAATCACCAATTTGCGCAACTTGGGCGATCGTTTTCGCAGCCCAATTTACGACCTCGGCAACAAATTTAGTGCCGCCTATCAATGGGGAACCTTGGGGATTGCCTACCGCAAAGACAAGATCAAAAATCCAGTTAAAACCTGGGGATTGCTGCTAGACCCCAAGCTTCAAAAAGGGAAATTTGCGCTCTATGATGCGCCCAGAGAAATGCTCGGTTCGGCATTGTTGTATTTGGGCAAAAGCATGAGCAGCACCAACATAAACGATATCGCTCGAGCCGAAAAAGTTGTTTTGGCTGCCAAAACGCGTTCGGTAGGATTACTAAACGGTGCAGCTGTTCGTGCCAAGCTAATCAAAGGCGAAATTGTTGCCGGAATTTTATTCAACACCGACGCGGGTCAACTCGCGGCGCAAAATCCAAACATTGGATACTTCATTCCCAAAGAGGGTGCGCAAATCTACGTGGACAACATGGCGATTCCCGTCGGTGCGCCCAATTCGGACTTGGCGCATCAGTTTATCAATTTCATTCTGGATGCCGAGAACGGGGCAACACTTTCCAAATACACCAAATCGGGCACACCCAACGAAAAATCCAGAGCCTTGCTGCCAATAAGCGACCTTAAAAACACCATCACTTACCCAGCCTCAGACACCAAACTCGAGTTTATTGCCGATCTTGGCGATTCGGAAAAACTGTATTTGGACGCCTGGAAAAAAATCAAAAAACCGTAACGCCAAAACCAACTTTGGTGGCTCGAGGGTAAGAGCGGTAAACTCGAGCCATGAAACCCATAACAATTTTGGACACCACGCTGCGAGACGGCGCACTGGCTGGCGATGTCACGTTAAGCCTTGAAGACAAACTCCGAATCGCGCCCCTGATTGACAGCCTCGGCGTGACCTACCTCGAGGGGGGCTGGCCTCAGGTTTTCCCACGTGACCTCGAGTTTTTTGAACGCGTCCCAGAACTGGAATTGAAGGCAAAACTGGTGGCGTTCGGCGCGACCCGCCGCCCGGAAACCCTGGTGTCCAGGGATGCGGGCTTGCAGCGCACCCTCGAGGCGAATACCAGTGTGGTGCAGTTGTACGGCAAGGTTTGGCCATTGCATGTTGAAAAAGTCCTCCGAACAAGCTTAGACGAAAACTTGAAAATGCTCTCCGAATCACTCGAGTTTGTTAAAAATGCGGGGCGCGAAGTGCTGGTGATTTGCGAGCACTTTTTTGACGCCCTGCCGACCAGTCAAGAGTATGCCATGCTGTTCGTCAAAACCGCACTCGAGGCTGGGGCGGACACGGTGGTGCTCGCCGATTCCAACGGCTCGAGCTTGCCCAAATTTGTGGCTGACGGTGTTGCACGGGTGCTCGAGATTGCAGGGGATCGCGCGGTTGGCGTTCACTTGCACAACGACTTTGGGCTGGCATTGGCAAACGCGCTGGCGGCACTCGAGGCTGGCGCAAGTCATTTGCAGGGGAGCATCAACGGTTACGGCGCACGCAATGGCATTACCGATTTAACCGCGCTCTTGCCAATTCTAAAACTCAAACTGGGGCTGGACATTGTCACCGACGCCCAACTGGCAAGATTGACGCCCGTCGCGCTCGAGATTGCCGAACGGGTCGGCAAAGCTGCCGGCATGGAAGACGCACCTTTTGTTGGACGGCGCGTGTTCGAGCACAAAACCGACACGCACATTGCTGCCGTGCTGTCCAGCCCCGAAGCCTACGAACCTATTGCGCCCGAAAAAGTCGGCAATCAACGCCGCATGGTCATTCCAGGCATTTCAAGACCCAGCTATTTGGCACGCATCAGCGAACAATACGGGGTGGATTTAAGCGATGCCAGCGCCAGTTCTGGGCGAATCTTAGCCGAACTCAAACACCTTGAGGATGAGGGTTACAGTTTCGAAGATGCCCCCGCCAGCCTCGAGTTGGCATTGGGGCAATTGACGGGACGTTTTCCAAAAATATTATCCGTCGAACGCGTGCGGATTTTTGACGCGATTCGCGGACGCGACCGTCCTGTGGTGGAAGCAAGTTTGAGCGTGCGCGTTGGACTTGAAAATGAATATGTGGCAGCCGAAGCCGAAGGACCCGTCAAAGCGTTACTCGAGGCGTTAAAACGCGCACTCGAGCTGTCCAAAGACCCAAGTTTGAAAGCCTACGCCACAACCCTCGAGGCGACCGGTTTTCGGGGTCGCAATGTGCAAGCCCGAGGTGAACCCTTAAAGGTGCGCGTGGCAATCACCGTGACCGATGGCACTCGAGAGTGGACGTGTGTTGGGATCAGTCTGGATTTGATTGGCGCGGTCTGGAAGGCGCTGGTGGATGCGGTGGAATACGGTTTGGCAACTCGAGCTAAACCTGAAGAGAGTGAAATTATCAATACGGAGGCTTGAATTTTAAGCGACTGGCAAAGCGCAGACAAATTCCGCGCCGCCCTCGAGACGGTTTTGCACGCTGATCTTGCCGCCGTGAAGCTCCAAGATCGTTCTGGCAATCGCCAAGCCAAGTCCACTGCCGCCACTCGAGCGGTTACGACTTTCATCGACGCGGTAAAAGCGATCAAAGACATGCTCCAGGCTTTCACTGGGCAAACCTTGACCGGAGTCACGGACAATTACCCGAGCAGTGTTCTGGGTGCTCTCGAGGGCAATACAGACCGTGCCATGTTCGGGCGTGTAACGCAAGGCATTGTCCAGCAGATTTGAAAGCACTTGGGCAATACGGTCTGGGTCACCGTGAAGCTCGAGCTTTTCGGGTGCTCTGACCTCGAGTTTGACGCGTTTTTGTTGGGCGCTGGGTTCAAAACCGGAAGTGATCTCACGAATTTTAGCCGCCAAATTAAAGACTCGCGTCTCGAGTTGTAACTGCCCTGCATCGGCAAGTGACAGCGTGCGTAAATCTTGCACAAGTCTTGCCAAAAGTTTGGTTTGTTTGGAGAGTTTTTTGATTTCATCAATGGACAATGGAAAGACACCATCTTCGATTGCCTCGAGTTTGGCTTGCATCACCCCAATCGGTGTGCGCAATTCGTGAGCAATATCGGCAACCATGTTTTTGCGCTCGCGCTCTTGGCGCTCTAAACTCTCTGCCATCGCATTAAAATTGGTTGCCAAATCCTCTGGTTCGCCCGTGATGTTACAAGGTGGCACTGGTGCTCGAGCACTTAAGTCTCCGCCACGCATTTTTCTAGCTGCCTTTGAGACTGCCTCGAGCGGTTGCGCCAGACGACGGGCAAAAACCGTGGCGAGCATGATGCCAAGCATTGCCGAAATCGCAATGCTAATCAGTTGAGAACTGCCCAAAGCTTTCAAGAAAAAATCTGACCCGCGACGAGATGATTTTGGCTTGGGTGGCATTTGCAAGTTCAGACTGAGTGGATTGCTAAGCAGTGCACCACCAGAATGAACATGTGGACTTGCATCATTTGAATCGGGTTTAAGAGAAAAGTCAGGATTTGAACCCGCTTGAGTCTGTGATCCTGTGGGAATACCCGTCACCACCAAGCGATCAAAAGATTCGGGTGGAAGAAAAATACCATTGTCCTGAAGTTGTCGAGCCTTATCTTGTTGCTCCTTGGTCATGCTGGCATAGCGAATTGACGTGATTGCTCCAAATGACAAAGTAAAAGTAAACATACTTCCCAAAACAACCAAAACCATCATGCCAGCCAGTCGCACCGACAATGGAACCCGCCAAACTTTTGCTCGAAAAAAGTTGATAAACCGTGTCATACGCCGCCCCACAAACGATAGCCAATACCGCGTACCGTCTCGAGCAAATCCCTTGCGCCAGCATCATCAAGCTTACGCCTTAAATTTTTCAGGTGCGCATCAACCACCCGTTCCAGGGCGTCCGATTCGGGCAGGGCAGCCTCGAGCAGTTCGGTACGCGAAAAAGCCCGCGCCGGAGAACGGGCAAGCGTTTCGAGCAATCGGTACTCGGTGGGTGTGATCTCGAGCCGAGTACCATGAATTTTGACGATCACCGATTGCGTGTCCAACTCGAGCGAACCGACCCGTAAAACGTTGGTGGTTTGGGGGTTGACTCGCCGCAAGACCGCTTTGACCCTTGCCACGACTTCACGCGGGCTAAACGGTTTGACCACGTAATCGTCTGCACCCAATTCCAAGCCAATCAGTTTGTCAATGTCTTCAGCTCGGGCGGTCAGCATAATCACGGGTGTTGTGCCGTCGCTGCGCACGCGCCGCAGGACCTCGAGACCATCAAGGATCGGCATTTGAATGTCGAGCAAAATTAAATCGGGTTTGGTGGCACGGTACAAATCGAGCGCCCGCTGTCCATCGAGCGCCCGTTCGGTGCGCCAACCCTCGCGGCGCAAATAGGCTTCGAGCACTTCAGCAATCTCGAGTTCGTCTTCGACGATCAGTATCAGGTTGTTGCTGGGTGCGGTCATAGTCAAACATTATGCGCGTGTTATGAACAAAGCCGTGAAAAGCTGTGAAGGTTTGATGAAGCTGTGAAGGCACTGTGAATTTTGGACGCTATTAATTTTAAGAATTGTGCGTCTCTCAGGATTTAAACCGTAAAAATCCGAGAGCCGTATTTTCTCTATCATTTCTTCTTCTTGTCTGCCCCATTGCTTCACCAGTGAACAGCAAACTGTGTTCATCGAAGCGAGCAAGCAGTTCGCAGATAGCGAACCTCGAACGATAAGGAGAACTACCATGAACAATATCCGTAAACTGACTGTCGCCGCCCTGATCGCCCTCGCTACCACCACCGCCGCATTTGCACAGAACTCGAGTTACATTGATCCAAACAGCATTGACCCTGCAACCATCAACACTTGGGCGCAACTCGAGGTTGGGAGCACCACCACTGCCAGTGCCAACGTGAACCTCTCGAGCCTCAGTATTGCCGACCAGTTCCACGTAGTGTCACAAGACAATGCCACATTGGATAAAGAATACAAGATTGTGAACGTTGAAGGTTCAACGGGTTTGACCGTCAGCATGAACAACTCTGATTTTGATTACTGCGCCCAATTGGTGGACGGAACGAACGGTCAACAATTACGATTCAACTTTCTGGTTGAAAACAACGGCAATGTGACTTACGGTGCTCACGTTTTGAAAGTAACGCTCGAGAACACCACGACCAATGAACAAACCAGCGTCATTTTGATGGTGACAGTCAATTAAGCCAACCCAACAAAAAAACTATCGGGATGCCGCACGATGGCATCCCGATACTCATTAACATCTGACACGTTCACACAACCTGCACAATTCCTGCCCACAGCATTCAGACGTAAACTCGAGGATGAAAGGCAGGAGGAACGCATGAGCTTTTGGAAACAAGTCTCGAGTCACACCCTGATTAAGGCAAGTACCTTTGCCGTAATCGCCGTCGGATTATCACCAGGCATCGCACAATCAAATCCCGAGTTGACGCTCGAGCAAGCTTTAAAAGCCTTACCGAACAGTTTGGAATGGCAACAAGCCGATTTAACCTATTTGAATGCGCAAAAAAGTTTGGACAGCGCCAGGGCGGCGGCAGGGCTAAAACTGAACGCTGGGGCGGACACCAACTTGGGATTTCCAAGTTCGGGCAACAGCAGCCAAACGCTCAGTGTTTCGGCAACGGCAAGTTTAACGGTACTGCCCTGGTCAAGTGTTTTTGACGGCGTGCGCAACAGCGAACGCGCTTTGGCTCGAGCCGAGTTGGACCGAATTGATTCCAGAAACACGCTGGCGTTAAATATTTTCAATCAGTATTTTGCTGCCCGACTTTCGAGCACCGATGTCGAACTTGGTAAAACAAACCTGAGTTTGAGCGAAGCACAACACAAAGTTGCCACGGCACAACAAAAAAATGGGCAAATCAGCAAAGACACCCTTTTAAACGCACAAAAGAGCCTCGAGACGAGCAAACTCAATCTCGAGCAGGCATTGAATACCCTTGAAGTTAACCGCTTAACCGTTTGGAATACTTTAAATTCAGAAATCTCCAATGCAGTTTTCTCGAGCATCCCAAGCGAACGGAGTTTAAGCACTTTGAATTTGGATGACCTGACCAAAAAAGCCCTCGATAAACGCAGCGATGTTCAAAAAGCCCTCTCGAGAATCAATGACGCCCAAGATGCGCTGTCCTCTGCGCAAAGAGACAGGGTATTGCCAAACGCCAGTGTTAACGTAGGCGTGACAAACTCGAGTGCCGGCAGCCTATCGAGTGGTTTGAACTTGCAAACAGGCAGTTTGAGTGTGACCGGAACTGTGCCGATTGTTGCCAACACCACAACCACGACCACCAGTGCGGCATCCAACTTAACAATCAGCGCCAGTGTTAGCTTTGCCATTATTGCACCAAGTGCGGACGCAAAAATCTCGAGTGCCGAAACCACGCTTGAAAGTGCCAAAAAAACTTTAGAGCAAACCAAACAAACTGCCAAATTGGATGTTCGACAAAAATACAATGATGCAAAATTAACATTTGCAAAACTGAACCTCGCCAAAACCACGCTGTCAAACGCAGAAAAAAGTTTTGAAACCGCCAAAGCCAGATTTGACGCGGGCTTGAGCGCACCAAACGATCTCGAGCAAAGCCGCATCAATGTTTTGCAAGCTGGGCGTGACCTCGAGCTAGCCGTTTTCAACCAAGTCCTCTCCGCGTACCGACTCGATAATGCTATCGGAACACTGAACATTCTTCCTGGGGGAAATCTATGAAAAAAATCTTCGCACCTGCTCTGTTACTCATCGCCAGCTTCGCCCTCGCGCAAACCGTTGCAACTCCAATCACCCTGAATAGCGCCGTTCAAAAAGCCTTTAAATTCGGTCCTGATTTGGCTTCGAGCACGGCATCGCTCGAGAATGCCAAAGCCAGTTTGGCTTCGACCTTGGCTGATCCAAGTGCATTGATTACCCAGATCACGACCTCGCAAAACACCGTCGAACTTCAAAGCGTACAATTGCAAGCAGGGCGCATCACCGTGACCAGCAACGTCACGACGGCATACCTCAATTTGTTTGAGGCACAAGAAAATATTGCGGTCTTGCAAGCCAGCGTGGCGCTGGATCAAACCAACCTGAATGTTGCCAAAGCCAAACTGGCACAAAAAAATGGTACGCAACTCGATGTCTCCAAAGCCGAAAGCACCCTTGCCAACGACACGCAAAGCCTAGCAAACGCCAACAGCAACCTCTCCATTCTCAGCAACAAACTCGAGCCGCTGCTTGGTATGCCGCTCAATTCCAACCTGAAAGCCACCGAACCAGCCGCCTTCAAAGAGGTCAAAATTGATCTTGCCAGCCTGGAAAATGGTCTCGAGAAACGCATTGCCAGCGTGTTGCAAGCCTCGCAAAGTGTCGAGGTGGCAGACTTAAACGTGCAACTTGCCGACAATGATTACACCGCACCAAGCACCCTGCGCGACAACAAGACCACCCTCGAGAATGCCAAACGCAGCTTAGAAACCAGCAAAGCCAACGCCGTGACGACACTGAGGGACGCCTACCGCAACGTTTTAAATGCGCTCGAATTGGTCAAAGTCTCCAACAAAAACCTTGACAACGCCAACACTACCTTGGCTCAGGACAGCGTGAAATTTAAGAACGGCACGATCTCGAAGGTGGCATTGCAACAAAGCCAAAATTCTAAATTGCAATCTGAATACACTTACTTGACCACCACCAACAATTACCTTAAAGCCCTCAATCAAGTCTCGAGCGCCGCCGGCACAGATGTGACTGGCTTGGTCGCCATTGGAATAGGAGGGGTTGCGAAATGACAAGTACCAGACCACGGGCGAAACGACGCTTCAACTCGCGTTGGTTGCTCGTTTTAGTCCCTATTGTTGCGGTTGTCGGGTTGTTCGCCTCGGGCATCATCAAAGCCCCAGGCAATTCCAGTGGCGACACGACCGCCGCCAAACTCGAGACGGTCAATGCCACACGCGGTACGTTCAGGGTCAGTGTGACCGGACCTGGCACACTCGAGGCGCTGCAAAGTTTGGATGTCAAACCACAGGTGAACGGTACAGTCTTGACGCTACCCAAAGAGGGACAGCGCGTAATCAAGGGCGAACTGGTTTCCAAGCTCGACCCAACCACATTACAACGAACCCTCGAGAACGCCCAGATCAGCCTGAAAAAAGCCAGCGCCCAACTCGAGTCTCAGCGTATCTCGCAGACCAGCAACCGCGCCAGCCAGCAACAACAAATTTCTGCCAGCCAAGCCACGTATTCCAACGCCCAACTCGAGGTGGCAAACGCCCAGATTGCCCTCAGCAACGCCCGAAAACTCTTTGCGGCAGGCGGAAATTCCAGCCTAGATGTACAGAATGCTCAGAGCAATCTCGAGAAAGCCCAAACCAACCTTGAATCGGCACGAATTGCCTTAAATACCAACAAAAACGCGGTGGGTTTAAAAGCGGGTTCGGATTCGCAAGATTTAAGCAATTTGCAACTTGCCGTCGAGCAGGCACAAATCAGCTTGCGCAACGCCCAGAGTGACCTTGCCGACACCAAAATTTACGCCCCAATGAATGGCGTGATCTCGAGCGTCACTGCCCAAGTCGGAAGCTCGGCGAGCAGCGGCGCAGCCTTGTTTACCATGCTCGACGACTCGAGCGTCAATTTACCAGTGCAGGTGGACGAAACCGAAATAAGCAAGGTCAAAGTCGGACAACCTGCCGAACTCAGCCTTGACGCGATTCCTGACCAGAAATTCCAGGGCAAAGTCACCAAAATTTCGCCACAAGCCAAAATCTCGCAGAACATTGCCGTATTTTACGTGACCGTAACCGTACCGAATCCCGACTTGCAACTGCGCCCAGGCATGACCGCCGAAGCCGAAGTGATCTCGCTCGAGGTCGCAGACGCCCTGACCCTACCCAAACGCGCCATCCAGACAGTCCGTAACCGTTCCTACGTGACCGTGCTTGACTCTAGGACCAAAGTGCAAGACACCATACGCGTGCGAACTGGCGCGGATGATGGCACAAACATCGTGATCGAATCTGGACTCGAGCCTCAACAAACCGTGGTCTTGCCGACCCGCGCCAGCGCAGGCTCGAGCGGCGCAGCCATTGGCGGAGGCAATTAACATGAGCGCCATCTTGAAGCTCGAGAGCATCACCAAAACCTACACGATGGGCGAAATGGATTTTCAAGCCTTGAAGGGCGTGAGCTTGGAGATTTTTGATGGTGACATGGTGGCGCTGATGGGACCCTCTGGCAGCGGTAAAACCACTTTGATGCAAGTCATTGGCTTGCTGGATCGTCCGAGCACCGGCGAGTATTACCTGCGCGGACGTGACGTGACCGAACTGACCGAAAACGAACGCTCTGAAGCCCGCAACCTCGAGATTGGTTTTGTCTTTCAAGCCTTTCATCTGCTGTCACGGCAGAATTTACTCGAGAACGTCGAAGTGCCCCTAACTTATGCGGGCTGGAATTCTAGAGAACGTCGTGAACGCGCCATGCAGATGCTCGAGAAGGTTGGGTTGGCGGACAAAGCCCGCAACCTGCCAAGCCAGATTTCGGGCGGTCAAAAACAGCGCGTTGCCGTGGCAAGGGCGTTAACCATGAGTCCAGCAATTTTGCTGGCAGACGAACCCACGGGCAATCTTGATTCCAGAACTTCTGAAGAAATCATGGCGCTGTTTCAAGAACTGAACGACGAGGGCAGCACCGTGATTATTGTTACCCACGAACCCGACATTGGAGCGCACTGCAAACGCATTGTCAAGTTGCGCGACGGTCTGCTCGAATCCGACACCACCCAAGCCAACCCACGCCGCGCGATTCCCTACGGCACAAACGCCCCAAACGCCACCAGCGCCATCAGCACCTAAACTCGAGGAGTCAATCTTATGGAAGCAGTCAACAACCGCAGCCTCGAGAAAACCAGCCCCAAACCTCGTGTTGTCAACAAAGTCGGACTGAACTTTGGTCAAACCCTGCAAATAGCCTGGCGGGCTATTCTGGCGAACAAAACCCGCAGTCTTTTAACGGCTCTGGGCGTGATTATCGGCGTTGCCGCCGTGATCGCGCTAACCAGTTTGGGTTCGGGCGCAACGGGTGGCATCACCAAACAACTCGAGGGACTGGGCACGAACTTGCTGACCGTCGGCAGTGGTGCGGGCGGACGCGGCGGACCCCCAGGTTTGGTGCGCACCGGCGGTCAACAAACCATCACGATGGGCGACGTCAAAGCCATCAAAGACCTGGGCGGCGACATCGCGGGCGTCGCACCGACGATTCAAACCAATTCTCAAGCCAAATTTGCAGGCACCAACATGAGCGTGACCGTGATCGGCACGACCCCAGATTACGAAATCGTAAGGAACTCGAGCGTGTCCAAAGGCGCATGGTTTAGCACCAGCGATGTCAACGGACGCAAACGCGTGGCGGTGATTGGTTATCAGGTCCAAACCGATTTGTTCGGCAACTCCGACGCGATGGGGCAAAAATTTAAGATCAGCGGCGTCAGTTTTACCGTGGTCGGCGTCATGCCAGACAAAGGCAACAGCGGTTTCTCGAGTCCAAACTCGCAAGTGTTCGTGCCGTTAAATACTTTCCAGCAACGCCTCAGCAGGTCATCAAGCTCGAGTGGTCAACTGACGGTGCAAAGCATCAGCGTGCAGGGTAAAAACAAAGACACCCTGAAAGACTTGCAACAAAAAATTACCGATCTGCTGGCGGTCAGGCACAAAAAAGAAACCCCAGACGATTACGACTTTAACGTTTCCAACCAAGCCGATGCCCTCTCGAGCGTCAACCAAATCACCACCATTTTGACCTTGTTCTTGGGCGGCGTGGCGGGGATTAGTTTGCTGGTGGGCGGCATTGGCATCATGAACATTATGCTGGTGTCTGTCACCGAACGCACCCGCGAAATTGGGATTCGCAAAGCCCTTGGCGCAAAACCCAGAGACATTCTGACGCAATTTCTGGTGGAAGCTTTTGTGCTGTCCGTCGGTGGTGGCGTGATCGGGATTCTGATTGGGCTGGCTTTGGCATTTGGTGCTGGTAGCGCCATCAACATCACGCCTGTCGTCAGCGCCACAAGTGTCATGTTGGCATTCGGTTTTAGCGCCGCCGTCGGAATCTTTTTCGGCTTTTACCCAGCCTCGCAAGCCGCCAAACTTGACCCTGTGGAAAGTTTAAGGTACGAGTAGAACCTTCTCGGAATCTTCACAGGCAAAGCTTAAATTCTGAGCAATCACACGACATGAATGCTCGAGCGAGACCATTTTCAAAAGGAGAATTACATGCGAAAACCATTGTTATTAACCCTGGCAATCTCGAGCTTATTTGCTCTGGCGATAGCCCAACAAGCACCAGGAGGCGGTCGCGGCTTTAATCAAAACCCTGCCATGCAAGCCAAAATGAAAAAATACCAATCCTGGTTTGACCTGACCAACACGATCAACCTGATGAGCGACGTGGACAAAGAAAAAGGATTGGCGTTCACCAAAGCACAAGCCAAACTGGCATTGCCGATCCTCAAAGACCTGGCGACTCGAGCCGTTTTAAAAGTTGAGGACGCCACCAAAATCACCACCAAACTCGAGGATAATGTCATTAGCGACAAGCAACTGAAATGGATGGACGACACCCAACTCAAACGTGATGAGGAACGGCGCAAACAGCAGGCGGCTCGAGCCGCCGCAAACGCCAGCAACACCACCATTCGCTTGCCAGGAGTGGGCGGAACTGGGGGAACTGGCAATCGTCCTGCTGGTGCGGGTGGATCTAATGGGGGCGGACAACGTGCCATGTTTGACGCGATCATGAACGACAAACCATTCAACCCGTTCAAAACTGGACGCAGCGCAGAAACCCTAAAAACATTGAGCACAACACTTTCAAAACGCTAAAACAAAGAATTTCTTAAGGCTCGAGCGTAAATCTCAAGCCTCTTTGTCATTGAAATTCAGTACGACGCACCAGACGCTTGATTGTCGCTTTTGATGCGCTTAACATTCGCTCGAGTAGACCCGATTGCGGCACGAAACGCAACTTGACCGCCACTGTTTTGTAATGATTCTTGAAATGAAAATCGTAATTTGAACCTGAACTGAACAGCAACATTTGTCGTACCCCAAACGCCAGCGCGTCACGGTGGTATTCGTGCATTAAAGCGGTCATGACCCCACGCTTACGAAACTCTGGCTTGGTGAACAAATCACTGACCCAAGCAATCTCAGGTTGTACTTGCGTGATTCGACCCCAAGCAATCACTTGATTCAAATGTTCAGCCACGTACAAACGTACACGCTGATCTGGAGGCAAGTGTTGTTCAGTCAGTAAGCTTTGTTTCGCAGCGCTCGAGACGCGCCTTGCTTGCTGCATGTTCTCGGCTCGCCAGAGCGTCCAACTCGAGCTTGAGTTTGAGCTGGGTTCTAAGGTGTGCTGCATCAAATGCTGACGCGATTGCAATTGATAACCCTGATTTGCGTATTGTCGTATCAGATCAACTTCGTCCGTGTCAGGCAATAAAAACTGATGAATCACAACACGTCCAACAATGCTGGCATCTCGAGCCGCCGAAATAATTTGTGTTGGGGTTAATGCTTGATTGGTCAACAGAACATTCTGGCTGGTTGGGTTGCGAAACCACCACAACGAACCATGCTCTTCAAAGCTGGCTGTTTGCGTCATGCTTTGCAACTGCACCAAACTATGACCAACAATTTGAACAAGTGATTCAAGCTCCATGCAACACACTCCAAGTTCTGAGACTAACACCAGCTTGATAAACCAAATTTTAAACGGTAAACAACCCAAGCCTGCTTTGGGACATTTTGGGACATCATCACTATGCTTTTGGGACATACCCGGTAGAGAATGAAATTGAAATCCGTTTTGGAATCACAAATTCTTGTGACCAACTTATGACCGAGCAAAAAGTAAGCTAGAGTTGCAAAGAAGGAGAATTCATGAAAAAACATTTCTGGGCTGTGCCAATCATCATTATTTTAGTTGTATCATGCGGTACAGCCAACACCGATCCCATAACTCAACCCAGCAATTCAAAACCGCTGGGGTTGCTCGAGGTCACACTGGATTTTAGTGACGAGACCAACCCAACCGGCACAACAAATTTTAAACCCTTTAGCGCAAATCAGAACGGTTTAACCCGCACAATCAGCGCCAGCGGCAACGAATCTTCGCAGATTAAATTGGCACGACGCAGCGTTGGTTTTATTGATGACAACGAAACTTTCGGCACAAAAACCCGTTACGTGCGTGGCACGTTTGACATTGCAAACTTTGGTGCTCGAGCCTTTACCAATCTTCATTTCATGGCAACCAGTTTGCCCACCACCAAAATTGGGACGATGTTCTCGAGCTTAAAAGATGGTGCGGAAGTGGTCATTCCTGACACCGACACGTTACCTGACGGGTCACGCACCTACCGAGCGCTCAAACCCACGCACGGTATGCGTTCGGATGGGACGGACGTGATTATTGATCCCAAACTGGCAGACATGCAGGTTTTTACACCAGCCGAGTCCAGTGCCGTACAAACCGCTTTGAGCAGCACTTACCCTGGAATTCAGGTACTCGAGTATGGTTTCACTGCCAGAACCAACGCTGGGGGTCGTGCTATTCCAATCACACCAAGCAGTGCCGATTGCTCGAGTACCCTGAGCACACCACCCAACACTTATACATTTGTGACAAACAATGCGTCTTGCTTTACTGGCACAGTCACGTTTGCCTTTAAGTTTCCTCGTAAAGCGCTACGCAGCCAAAATCCGTTCGTGTTTAGTTTTATCTTCGTGGTGAGCGATGAAACTGGTTATTTTTCCACCCAAAGTCTCGAGGAACAAACAGCAGGAACAGTGGTGGGGTTTCCGTCCAATATCGTCATTTCGAGAACGTTGCTTGGTACGTCCGTTAGCAACCCTGACATTTCTAGCTTCATGTGCGGCGGGGTCAAAACAGCAGTCGCCAGCAGCG
>JANMUC010000579.1:0-5580 GCA_031391225.1 Deinococcales bacterium | reverse complement strand
TCGAACGAGAAGAACTCCCAAGTGGTTTATTGAGGCGTACCAACTCCTGCCGCCAAAGTCAGTGGTTTCTCGAGTTTCAACCAAATCATTTCGTTGGTATCTTTGAGGTCCTTGCCGCGCCCACCCGTGCCAGGGTAATTGTTGTCGTTGGCGACCAAAATCGTGTTGGCATCCAGCACCAGCACGTCTTCGATGGTCACATACGGAAATTTGAACATGCTGTTTACGCTGGACGGCGCAAGGTTACTCGAGTCGGTGATGTTCATGAGGTCTGCGACCAAATCTTTTTGGACAATGCCACTTGCATCTTTTTTCAAGAGGTCAATTTTATAGATGCGTTTGGTTTTGGCGGTGTCGCCCGAACCGTTGTCGCGTTCGATCACCAAGTATTCGTTGTCGTTGATGACCGTAAAATCACCGATGGCATTGGCTGGGTCTTCGAGTTTGTAAAAACCGATCACGCCCATAAATTTCTTGGTCGCCAAATCAAATTCGTGAATTCGCAGCGTGCCTGGAGTATCGCCCAAAACCGTTCCCTCGAGCATCGGATAGATTTTGGTTTTGCTCGGGTTGATCGCCATGCCCTCAAAGCCTTTGGAAGCGTTCAGGTTGGCTGGCGTGGCAGCACCAGGATTGGGGCTGGATGCCAGAACGCTTGGGTTGTTTGGCGAACGCACCTGGTCTTTGTCTGGAGTCTTGCCCGCCCCAAAATCTGGGGTCGGAATCGGAGCCTCGAGCATCTTGCCCGTGGCGTCAATATGCAGCAAGAACGGACCAAATTCTTCACCCAACCAGATCGTGCCGTCTTTGGCAATCACAAAAGATTCGAGATCAAAGTCGCTGCCCGTCAACAGACGCTCGCTGCTGGCTTCGTTGACGATCAAAAACGGGATTTTCTTGTCGGGATCGGAGAGTTGAATGATCTTGCCGATATTGATGTTGCTCGAGCCACCGCTGGCGGTTTTAGGATCTGGGGTGATTTGATAAAGGCGCAGTAAAAAATCGGCGCTGTTGTACTTTGCGCCAAAGCCATTGTCGGGCATCACCCAGTACGAATTTTTGCTTGGACCGAATTGAATACCGCTAAAACCTTGCACGGGTTGACCTGCAAAGCGTGGTTGCTCGAGTTTTGCGCCAGTACCCGTAAATTGACCCGAAGGAACAGTGCCATTAAACGTATCGGCGGGCAACATCGCAAAACCAACCAAATCGGTTTTAACCAGGTTTTGTGCCAACGCAAGCCCAAGACCAACAACACCAAAAGCCGCCAACAATCGTGATCGAATCATAAAAACCCCGTATCTCGAGTCGAAAAAAAACCTCGATTTTGATAACTAAAGTGCTTAACGTGCAAAACCTTCGCGCACAAACCATTCAAAGCCAGGTTGAATGTCGGCATCGCGCACCTCGAGGATCAATCGCGGTTGATGCTCGAGGGTTTCGAGGGCTTTGAAGAAGGCGTACCAGTTGATACTGCCGCGCCCTGGATTCCAATGGCGATCAAGCTGTCCGTCGTTGTCTTGCAAGTGAACATGACCGAGCATCGCGCCTGCGTCACGTACCCATTGATCGGCGGTGGGCGCACCAATTTCGTGCATCAGGTTTGCGTGTCCAGTATCGAGGCTCATGCGAACAAATTCGGATTCAAATGATTTGACCAACTCGAGCAAGGGACGTGGGTTGGTGTCGCGGATGTTTTCGATCACGATCTGACAACCAATTTGCGCGGCTCGAGCGATCACGTTTTTCAGGGTGTCATGCGCCCAAGCAATCTGGTCTTTTAAGCCGTGCGCTTCGGAATGGGCGATCATGGCGTGACCAAAGTACAAGAATGGGCTGTGCATGACCATGTGGGTTGCGCCCAAACCTTCGGCAAATTCGAGGGCTTTGAGGTAACGCCCTTCGACAAAACGCCGCAGTGGAGCATCCCAACTGGCGATCAACAAACCATCAAATGGTCCATGAATGCCCATGCGTCCAGAGTAACCTTCGAGCAAGGTTTTGGCTTTTTGAACCAGGGGTTGCCAATCGCCGTCAATCACATCGCTGCGAAAACCATCTTGAATCTCGAGGTCACGGTTTTGCTCGAGCAACCATGTTTGATGGCGTTCGAGGGCTTCGATGGGCATGGCAGCGCCAACCAAGGGCAAGTTTAAATTGGGTGTTTGCAAAACTTCTGGACGCTCGAGAACCACGGTACTGTTCATGATTTCACCTCAATTACTGGCTTACTTGACGTTGAACAAATTGGATGTTCGCAACACCAAATCTTTTAACGTGCCTTCAACGGGCGCATTTTGCAAGTAAATACCCTCAAGCGATTTGACGATTTCTTGTGTGACCTGAAAGTACGCGGCAGTGCTTGGGCGTGGGTGCGCGTAAGGCAGTTGACGCACGCCCATGTCCAACCCTTGTTCGGTTTTTAAATAGGCTTTGAAGGGTTCATAAGTGCTGGTGGTTCTGGTGATTGGCACGTAATTGCTCATTTTGATCCAGGTAAATTGCTGTTGTGGTTGCGCCAACCAACTCATGAATTTCCAAGCACCTGCCACTTTTTCGGGGGCAATGCCTTTGGAAATGGCAAGGGTTGCGCCACCCACAGGCACGGCAGGGGTTTTGAAGTACGGTAAAGGCGCAACCTTAAAGGCAAACTTGCAATTGGCTTTGATTTGCGGACGACTGGCAACGCTCGAGAAACGCAAGGCGAACTTACCCGCACAAAAGTCGAGATTGGAATTGGCGTTGGAGACAATTGCTGTACCATCACGGAAGAAACCAGACCAGTTTTCAATGACTTCGATGGCTTCTTTGGAATCGAGGTTAAGCTTGCCTTTTTTCACAATTTCCGTGCCGTTCGAGCGCAATGCTCCCTCGAGCACCCAGGGGAAAGATTCGATGGCAACGGCTGGGAGGTTGTTTGCCGCTTTGATTTTCTTGGCAGCTTCACGCAATTTTGGATAGGTACGAAGATCGCTGATGTTCACACCCGCTTTGGCAAGCATGTCTGGGTTGTAATACATGACCGGATTGGAGTTGTTCCAAGGCAAGGCAAACACACGCCCGTCGCCTTCGGGGTCAGCTTGCTTTTTGAACACGGGCCAGAAATTATCAAAAGTTTGCTTAAACCCATCCAAGCTCGAGATTTGCACCAATGCTCCAGCCGCTGCCAGACGAGGCCAGTACGACACCTCGAGTTGCAGCATGTCGGCAGCAGGGCTGCCTGCGGCAATACCAGCCAAGGCTTTTTGCACCACCGCCTCGTAATCCCTGCCGCTAAATTCGCCTTTAATCACCACATCTTCTTGTGCGGCGTTGAAGTTTTGAATCATGACTTCAATGGCTTTGCCAAGCTCGCCACCCAAACCGTACAAGAAAGTGACTTCGGTTTTTTTCTGCTGGGCAAGGCTGCCCGAGACGAGGAGCGCACCGGTTCCAAAAGCGAGCGCAAGGGCGACATAACGTTTGCTGATCTTCATACAAACCTCCAAAAAGGGGTGGGATAGGTGTGGTAAACCTCGAATTCAGCCTTTCAAGCCACTCGAGGCGGCACTTTCGATAAACCATTTCTGAGCAATGGCGTACACGATCAGTACAGGAGCGATCACCAAGACCGTGGCGGCAAGCACCACTGGAACATTGCTGCCTTCGAGGTTGGTGAAGCTCGCCAGTCCAACTTGCACGGTGCGGAATTCGTCTTTGCTGATGGTGATGTAAGGCCAGACCAGGGCGTTCCATGCGCCAAGGAAGGTCAGAACGCCCAAAGCGCTGACGGCTGGTGCATTGACTGGAATCAAAATTCGGAACAAGAATTGAATTGGGCTTGTACCATCAATTTTCGCGGCATCCTCGAGTTCGTTTGGGGTACGTAAAAACGCTTGGCGCAGCAGAAAAACCCCGAAGGCACTGGCAGCAAATGGCACGATTAAAGCCTGGTAGCTGTTCTGCCAACCAAATTGGCGCACGGTCACAAAATTGGGGATCAGCAGCACATCACCTGGAATCATCAATGTGCCAAGCGCAATCAAAAACAACCAGCGCTTGCCTGGAAACTCGAGCCTCGAGAAGGCAAACGCGGCAAGGCTCGAGGTCAGGATCACGCAGATGGTAACGAGGCTGGCGGTGAGGATTGAGTTGAAAAAGTACCGTCCAAACGGTGCACCGTTCCAAGCTTCAACAAAGTTAGAAAACACCCAAGTTTGCGGGATGATCGGTCCCACAAAGACCTCGCGTTGCGCTTTGAACGCCCCAAGGAGCAACCAACCAAGTGGTAGCAGAAAGACCAAGCCCACCACCAAACCCAGAAACTCCTGAGCGATCTGTGTCCAAACTCGAGCAGCCTTTGGGGACAAGCGCATCATTGGTAATGCACCTTCCGTTCCGAAATCTTAAATTGCACTAAAGCCAGCAATGCCAGAATCAGGAACAAGACCACCGAAACCGCGCTGGCATAACCCATCTGAAAGAATTGAAAAGCATTCTGGTAAATGTAATACCCAACCAGCATGGTGCTGCCCACAGGACCACCTTGGGTTAATAAGAGCATCAAACCGTAAGATTGAAACGTTCCAACCAAGGAAATGAAAAACACCACAAACGTCGTTGGTGAAAGTAAAGGCAACGTAATCTTGGTGGCGATCTGAAAACGATTCGCACCATCCACCACTGCTGCTTCCTCGAGTTCCCTCGAGATGCCCTGCAAACCCGACAAAAAGAGGACTGCTGAAAGTCCAACGCCTTTCCAAACACTGACCAAAATCACGGAAATTAGCGCCACGTTCGGGTCGGTCAACCAACCCACGCTTGGCAGCCCGACACTGTTGAGGCTGCGGTTGATTGGTCCACCTTGGGTGTTGAGCAAAAACATCCAAACAATCGCGGTTGCCGCAATTGAAATCACCACAGGCGTAAACACCGCACCGCGCAGCAAACCCTGTACACGGGTTTTGGCATTCATCAAAAACCCCAGCGCAATCCCCAGACCAACTTCCAAACCCGTCACGCCAAAAGCAAATAAAAACGTCGTGACAAGGCTCGAGCGAAATTCGTGATCGGAAAACATTTTCTGGTAATTGGCAACACCCACGAAGTTTGGCACGGGTTTTAAGAAATCCGCATCCGTAAACGAAAAATACATGACCCGCGCCAGAGGGTAATACGTGAACAACACAAAAATTACCAGTGCTGGGGTCACATACGGGGCTGCGCTCCAAAACTGCTTTACACCCTTGGCGGCACGAATGCTTTCTCGGGTCACCAGGTTAGAGGTTGGATTAATGACTGCCATGCGGGTGATGCTAAGGGGGAATTGTTTTGGTTTTGCAAGTCACAAAACCCTGACATTACAAACCTTACAGCGCCTTGCGTATCCGTTGACGCAATTCTTGCTCTCACTTCTCTGTAAGGCGCTGTCTGTTGACACTCCCTCTGGTCGCCAATGTTTGACGCTTCTTGATTCCAAGACGCACCTTCTTGACCATAAAATGCACCTTCGGGCATGGTCGCTTCTTGACCATAAAATGCACCTTCGGGCATGGTCGCTTCTTGACCATAAAATGCACCTTCGGGCATGGTCGCTTCTTG
>JANMUC010000546.1:0-2940 GCA_031391225.1 Deinococcales bacterium | reverse complement strand
GAAGAAGCTGCTACGGAATTGCGCCGCCTCTGGGATTTGGGTCTTGATCCTATCTCAAACATCACTGATGCTCTAGAATCCCGTCGAGTTCATGTTCTCGAGATTGAAGCTTCAGAGAAATTTGATGGTATTAGCGCATTTGTACGAGATGACTCTGGTGAAATTGTTGCTGCCGGTGTGGTCAGTCGCACCAATATCACTGGTGAACGCCAACGCATGAACTTGGCACACGAAGTCAGTCATATTGTCACAAAACCAGTTGGAATCAATGAAGAAGATGTTGCCAAACGCTTTGCTGGCGCATTTTTATTCCCAGAGGAAGCTGTGCGTCTCGAGTTAGGTAATCGCCGTCACGATTTACCATTCGAGGAATTAGCTATTCTAAAATTGCGTTACGGTATCAGTATGCAAGGAATTGTCATGCGGGCTGCCAATCTTGGCATTGTCTCTCAAGATTACAAAACCCAATTCTTCAAAACCATAAGCCCTTTAGGATGGCGTAAAGCCGAACCAAACCCATTGCCTTTTGAACAATCCAGGCGTTGGAAACAAATTATCACTCGAGGACTCTCGGAACGTTTGATCTCCCGTGATGAGGCAGCGTCTTACCTTAACCAAGACGAAATTGAAGGTATACTTCCTGTCACAGATGGTGTGAGTCGTCGAGCTTTTCTGATGCTTCCGTTGACCGAGCGCCGTAAACTTATGGCAAAAGCAGTCAATGATGCTGCAAAGTCCAAATTATACGCACCTGGTTCGGAAGCAATGGAGTGGGTTGAAGCAGAACTCGAGGATGGTCTAAACGATGACTGACTCGAAACCCGTGTACGGTATGCCTCCAGAAATTAAACGTGGTGATATCTGGCGAGTCAGATTCAATCCCGTAATTGGCTCAGAGATGGATAAGACACGCCCAGCAGTGGTAGTTTCATCAGATGCAATGATTGGACACCCTGTTCGTCTCGTTGTTCCAATTACAAGTTGGGATCGAGATTACGCGACCTGGACGTGGGTAGTTCAGATCAAGCACACGAAACTAAACGGTCTTGAGAACGTTTCCGCCGCAGACACTACGCAAACCCGAAGTGTTGCCGCAAATGTTGACCGATTTCGCTTAAAGCTAGGGACTCTCGAGAGTGATTTACTCGAGGAAATTGTTGCGTCAATAGCTACAGTGATCGAATTTCAGTGATCTAAAAATACGACGGGATTCGTTGGAATCCCGTCCCTGTTATGGTGGGCGATACGTGATTTGAACACGTGACCCCTCGCGTGTGAGGCGAGTGCTCTACCGCTGAGCTAACCGCCCATAGCTCGAGGATTGTCGCATGACATCAAAACTTTTGCAAGTGTCTCGAGTTTTACCAAAACGCTGACTTTCGGTAAAAGTGGGACAAAATGCCATTTGCTTCTTTTATTTTCGTGTATAGTCTTTCTTCGTGCCGTCCCGATGTGACGGTCAGGCGTTTTCGCTGCCACATTATCTGGGGGAATCAAGCGTTCTTTTCGGGTGGCATTAATCGCCTGGAAAGGATTAAAACATGGTTTTTTCTGATTTCGCGCTCTCCGAGCGCGTTGTCTCTGGGCTGACTGCCCGAGGCATCACCGTTCCGTCACCAATTCAAGAAGAGAGTCTGCCGTTCACGCTCGAGGGTCGTGACGTGCTGGGTCGTGCCCGTACAGGTACGGGCAAAACGCTGGCGTTCGGGTTGCCAATTTCAATGCGCCTCGAGGCAAGCCGTGAACGTGGTCGCAAAACCCGCGCCATTATTTTAGCCCCAACCCGAGAACTGGCGAAACAAGTCGCCAAGGAACTCGAGTTGTGTGCGGCGCATTTGGCGGTGACCACGATTTACGGCGGTACAAGTTACGGTCCTCAAGAGCGCGATTTGCAACGCGGCGTGGACGTTGTGGTCGGCACGCCTGGTCGGGTCATTGACCATCTTGATCGCGGTACGCTCGATTTGTCTGAAGTCGAAATTGCGGTGCTCGACGAAGCCGACGAGATGCTCTCGATGGGTTTCCAAGATGCCGTCGAACGTGTCCTGAAAAGCACGCCCAAAGAACGCCAGACGATGTTGTTCTCGGCGACCATTCCGCGTTGGGTGGACAAACTGGCTAAAGGCTATTTGAACAACCCTAAAAAAGTTGATCTGGTCGGCGAGGAAAGCGCGGCGCAAGCCAGCACCACGCAACACATTGCCATTCGGGTGAATCCTGCGGCGCGTACCAAAACCTTGGCAGATTTGCTGACGGTACTCGCACCAGAACGCGCCATCATTTTCACGCGCACCAAAAAAGATTGCGACGAACTGGCGCTCGAGTTGATTCACCGTGGTTTGGAAGCCGAAGCGATTCACGGCGATTTGGCGCAAAGCCAACGCGAACGGGCGCTCGAGGGTTTCCGTGCGGGTCGCACTCGAGTTTTGGTGGCGACAGACGTTGCCGCCCGAGGCATTGATATTCCTGATGTCGAGTTGGTTGTCCAGCATCACTTCCCCAACGATTCTGAGGCTTACGTTCACCGTTCGGGTCGTACAGGTCGCGCTGGTCGTTCGGGAACGGCTGTTGTCTTGTACACAGACCGCGAACAACGCCAACTCAAGACCCTCGAGCATGAGGCGGGCGTGTTCTTTGAACGCAAAGACCCACCGAAGCCAGCCGAGGTTCAAGCCAGCGCCGCCAAGAATGCCGCTAAAATGGTTCGTAGCGTACCCGAAAGCGTGATCGCTCAATTCCGTGCTGAAGCCGAAGCTTTGGCGGAAGAATTCGACGTTGACGCTTTGGCTCGCGCTTTGGCTTGGATTGCTGGTATTCACCAAGCGCCGAAGCCAGCCAGCCTCATCACTGGCGAAGAGGGCATGACCACCGTGTTGTTGCGTGCGCCGCGTTTGGGCATTCCACGGGCTGTGGCAGTCCTGGCGCAAGTCATGAACTTAC
>JANMUC010000427.1:0-2982 GCA_031391225.1 Deinococcales bacterium | reverse complement strand
CCCGCACCAGTGCAAACCACGGTTGTGGTGGTCGCACCCTCGAACGCATTGATTATCAACCAACGCCTTGGTTTGGCAGCCTATCCAAACAGCCGTATTGTAAAAATAGAAGACAAAGGCAAAAAAGATTCGGGCGAGGTGGAATTTGAAACTGGCGCTTCGCTGAGTCAAGTGTACGGATTTTTCCACAACGAATTGCTCAGACGCGGTTGGCTAAGGTCAAAACTGAATGTCAAAGGTTCGGCGACCAAAGTTGAAGCCAAGTACCAACGCCCAAACGAGCGCTTCGATTTCAAACTGGATCAACAAGGCAACAGTGGGCGTTACAAACTCGAGATCAAGTTTTAAAGCCACTTCGTCTTGCCGAACGCCGTGCGGGTAAACTCTCGAGATGCCTTGCCAGACTGGCTAAGCTCGAGAGGTTGTGCACAGGCAGAAAATCATCGACGAAGGGCAGCGCGGCTTTCAACCCCCTGGTTTCGGGGGCAAAGCCTTGCGTGGCAATTAAAGGGTTGAGCCAAATCAAACGATGACAGGTTTTTTGTAAACGCTCCATTTGGCGTCCCAACAATTCTGGATCGCCCTGTTCCCACCCATCAGAAATAATCAACACCACAGCACCGCGCCCCAAAACGCGTTTTGCCCAAACCCGATTGAACGCATTCAAGCTCTCGCCAATCCGTGTGCCGCCAGACCAATCGCGCACGGTTTTACCGACATCATCAATGGCGGAATCCACATCGCGCCTCTCGAGCAACTTGGAAATCCTCGAGAGGCGCGTACCGAACACAAACGTTTCGACCTTACGTTTCTCGCCCCGAATGGCAACCTGTGTGACCACGTGCAAAAAATGCAGCAGCATTCGCGCATAACGTTCCATCGAACCCGAAACGTCCGCAATCACAATCAGTGGTCGAGGTTTGGTTTTCCGTTCTTTCCACTCGAGTTTGAGCCACTCGCCACCCGTTTTGAATGAAGCCCGTAAACTGCCGCGCCAATCGAGTTTTTCACCGCGACTGGCTGCCTTAAAACGTCTGGTGCGGCGCATTCCAACCTGCCACTGGAAACCCTGCATGACCCGCCTTGCGGAAAGCAGCTCGAGTTCGTTCATGTGGTCAAAACGCTTGTTTTTCAAAACCTCTTCGCTCGAGTAGGTGAATGCCCGATCAGAGAGTTTTTCGGGTTTGGCATTCGGGTTTTCCTGGCGTTTCTCGTCTTTTGTTTCCCGCACCTCGGCGGGACGCGACTGATTGCGTTTTGGCGGGACGCCCACACGGTTAAGCAACTCTTCGGGAATGCCACCCATGCCCAAATCTACCCAAAACTTTTTGAACACCTCTTCAAAATGCTCCAAATCCTCACGGCGCGTGACCAAGCAGGCTCGAGCGGTGTCTTTAAAAGCTCGAGCGTCCATGACTGAAATAACAGTTAACGCCTGAGTAAACGTTTGGGTTTGCGAAGCGGTCACCCGCACGCCAGCAGCCCGCAAGTCTCTGGCAAACTTGACGGCATGAGGCACAAGTTGCCCACCCGCAAGCTCGAGTTTGGATTCCCAAGTTTGCGTCATGATTTCACCGTGGAAACCCGCGCCCAATCCGCTGCGCCAATCAAACCCGCATCGACGCCCAACGCTGCAGGCACAAGCTCGAGGTGGTACAGGTCACCAAGTTTCTTAAGGTTATTTTTGAGACGCTCGAGATACCCTGGCGCAAGCCCCAAGCCGCCGCCGATTACGGCTTGAGTGATGCCAAGTGTTACCCGTAAATCGGCAAGTTTATGTGCGATTAAACTCGCACTTTCCTCGAGTTTTGCGTTTGCGCCTATATCGGTTTCAGCTTTTTCAATCACATCTCGAGAGTTCCTCCACCCTCGAGAAATCGCGTAAGCATCAAGTACTTTTCCTGACGCCACAAACTCGAGCGGCACGCCGTTTACCAGCGTAAAACCCAAATCAGCTTGCAAACCAAACGGGGTGGTGTGCAACCTCGAGTTGAGAATTAACCCACCACCAACGCCCGTCGAAATCGTGACAAAGACAAAATCTCGCACTCCAAGTCCAGCCCCAAATGCCGCCTCGCCCCAAGCCGCAGCATCGGCATCGTTTAAGACAACTGTCTCGAGGTTTAAAGCATTCTCGAGTGTACCGCGCAAATCAAAATCATTCCAACCTGTCAGCGTTTTGGAATTCAGCGCCGTCACCCGCCCATTCGCCACGCGCCCTGTCGCCGCTACACCCAAGCTCGAGACTCGAGTTTGAAACGGCTCGAGCAAGGTGATCGCTGCCGCGCAAATCGCCTCTGGTGTGGCAAGTTCTGGCGTGCGAACCTCCGACCGCTCAAGAATCTTTGAGCCATCCAGAACTGCAACTGAAATTTTTGTACCACCAATGTCCAATGCTGCGATCATACCCCTGAGTTTAACTTGTCCAAACTGTAATTTCAGGGTTTTCAGATTTCAAACTCGAGCCTATAATCTTGTCATGCGTTCCCATAAAAAATACGGTTTTGGTTTTCTGCTGATCTCGAGCACACTGGGATTATTCACCATTGCCCAAAATGAAGCCACACCCGTTATTCCCAAATACCTCGAAGAAACCAAATCAGGCATCTCGAGCGTCTACAACGGCGATTGGGAGTACATGGTTGGCGGTGGCGTGGCAACGTTTGATTGCAGCAACGACGGACTGTCCGATGTCTTCTTGGCAGGTGGCACGAACAAAGCCGCGTTTTACCGCAACACCTCGAGCGTTGGCGGGGCGTTGACGTTTAAAACCCAAAAATCAAACCTCGAGCTGAAAAATGTTACGGGTGCGTACCCGCTCGATGTTGATTCCGACGGCATTATGGACTTAATGGTCTTGCGGGTTGGCGAGAACGTGCTGTTTCGTGGTTTGGGAAACTGCGGGTTTGAACGCGCCAACGAAAAATGGGGTTTTGACGGCGGCGACGCTTGGCACACCTCGTTCGCGGCAACTTGGGAAAA
>JANMUC010000400.1:0-3962 GCA_031391225.1 Deinococcales bacterium | reverse complement strand
GGTGCTGCTTTAAGGGTCAAGAAGCGACCCAAGCCCGTAAGGTGCTGCTTTAAGGGTCAAGAAGCGACCCAAGCCCGTAAGGTGCTGCTTTAAGGGTCAAGAAGCGCGTCAACGGATATGAAAACCGCTGTAAATACACTTTAGGGTCGAGCCATCCAAATTTTGACGGGACAAACGCCCATAACTCGAGTTTTGAAACCATCGCTTAAAAGTTTGATTGTTTTTGGATTTTATCCACATCTCGAGCCATTCTCTGGTCGGGTGTTGACAAGTGCTTTCACTTTGGATAATCTACTAACACCTGTTACTAACACCTGTTATCCTCTGGTTTTGAACAAAAGCCTTCTTCAACCCGTGCTTCAAACGGGTCAGACCTTATCGAGGAATTCATGAGTTTAGGAACCACAAATTCAGCACAGTACCTCGAGACACCCAAGAAACGAAGTGTTTGGAGTCGGTATATCAACACCGAAAGCATTACTGCGTACTTGTTCATCCTACCGTGCATGATTGGTTTTGTCGTGTTTTACCTGTTTCCAACGTTGCGCGGTTTTTTTATCAGTACCACCCAATGGAATTTGTTGAGCGATCCGCAATCGGTGGGTTTTGAAAATTACCGAACCATGCTGAACGACCCCGCGTTTTGGAACGCCCTGAAAACCACCATCTTATACGTGTTGTACAACATTCCGTTTCAAACCGTGATCGGCTTATTCTTGGCGGTCGCAATGGATCGACTCACCCGGTCGATGTGGGTGCGAGGCGCTTTGGTGTTGCCCTATTTGGTTTCCAACGTGATTGCCGCCATGATTTGGACTTGGATGCTCGACCCGTTGCTTGGCATGGTCAACGCCGGCTTGGGATTATTGGGAATCGAGCACCTGTCTTTTTTGGGCACCACCCAACTGGCGCTGCCGTCAGTGGCAATGATTAACATCTGGCGTCACATGGGATTGACGGCGCTGCTTTTTTACGCGGGTTTACAAGGCATTCCCAAAAACGTTTACGAAGCTGCCACCATTGACGGCTCGAGCGAATGGAGCACGTTTTGGAAAATCACCTTGCCACTGCTGCGTCCAGTCACGGTCTTTGTGCTGGTGACCAGCATTGTTGGTTCGTTCCAGATTTTTGATACGGTGGCGGTTGCCACGGGCGGCGGACCAGTTGATGCCACCAGGGTTTTGGTGTTTTACATTTACACCAACGCGTTTACGTTCTTCAAAATGGGTTATGCCACCGCATTGTCCATGACACTGTTTGCCATTTTAATTGTCTTTTCGATTATTCAACTGCGCCTGTTTCGTGCCGACCAATCCGATCTTTCATAGTTCGCAACTAAGGAGCAGGCAATGCAAAACCAAGTCAGTCATTCGAGACACGTACAACCGTTAAACATCGGACGCATTGTCGCCTGGATTTTGTTAATTGTTATTATTTTCATCTCGCTATTCCCGTTTTGGGTGGCACTCAAAACTGCGCTCAGTGACCGTCAAGAAATCTTTTCACGCTCGAGCGAGTTCTTCCCCGCTGGCTTCACGCTTTATAATTTTGGTCGCGCCCTTGGAGTTTTGACTCCAGAACAGATGGCGGCAGGCGGTGGCGGCGCGGTCAGCCTCAACATGTTGGCAGCCCTGAAAAACTCGTTGTTGTTCGTTGGCGTGTGCGTTTTTGGGCAGATTGTTTTCAGTTCGATGGCTGCCTATGCGTTCGCGCGTCTGCGCTTTCCAGGTCGTAATTTCTTGTTTATTTTGATTTTGAGCGCCCTGATGATTCCAGGTATTGTGTTGTTCATTCCCAACTTTATTTTGATGAAAGACCTGGGTTGGCTGAACACGTTTCAAGGCATGATCGCGCCTTTTGTACTGATGACACCATTTGCTGTATTTTTCTTAAGGCAATTCTTTTTAAGCATTCCGCTCGAACTCGAGGAAGCTGCAAGACTCGACGGTGCGTCGCCGTTCATGATTTTCTGGCGAATCGTGCTGCCGCTTTCAACCGGTCCTATTTCGACGCTCTGTATTCTGTCTGGCATTGGGCTTTGGAACGAATATTTCTGGCCTTATTTGGTCGCCAACCGCGACGACTCTTTACGAGTTTTGCCCGTGGCATTGCAAGTCTTCAAATCCCAACAACCTTCTGGACCACCCGACTGGACTGGAATCATGGCTGGTACGTTTTTGAGCGTCATTCCGGCACTTTTATTGTTGATTTTCATGGGTCGCCAAGTGGTCGAATCCTTGCAATTCAGCGGTTCAAAATAACCGAATCAAACTCGAGCAGGTTGACCCCATAACTTTTTTGGTACTGGCTTAAATATCAACCAATTCCCTAAAATTCCTGAGTGAATGAAGGTTCTCAATTTAAAGGAGGTGCATCGAGAAAAAACGTCTCTCGAGTTTGTAAATATTTGTGCAGTTCAAACATTTTTGGAGGTTGAATATGAAATTAAACGGTAAAGTATTAGGCATTTCCACGCTTTTGGCAGTTGGCATCGGATTTAGCATGGTTGGTATTCAAGCTCAACAACCAACGGCTATCGATTACTGGTTATGGGACGACAATCAATTCCCAGCATACCAAGCTTGCGGCAAAAACTTTGAAAAGGCTAACCCTGGCATCAAAGTCAATGTCATGCGCAAAGACTGGGACAACTACTGGACTGGTATCAACACCGGTTTTGTGGCAGGAACCGCACCCGATGTCTTTACCAACCACTTGGCTAAATATCCAGAATTTGCCAACAACAAGGTAATTGTTGACATTGCACCTTGGATCAAAGAAGACAAACTGGCAACAGACATTTACCAAGGTGAATTGATCAAACTTTGGGGACGCAACGGCAAGCAGTACGGTCTGCCAAAGGACTGGGACACTGTTGCCATTGTTTACAACAAAGCCATGCTCAAAGATGCCGGTATTTCTGAAGCCAGTCTAAACAACATGCGCTGGAATCCAAAAGATGGTGGCACATTCCAAAAGATTATTGCTAAACTAACCATAGACGCCAACGGCAACCGTGGCGACAGCAAGAATTTTGACAAATCAAAAGTCAAGCAGTACGGTTTTGTCAGCCTTCCAGGCAACAGCACTGGTGGCGCTTACGGTCAAACCGAGTGGAGCCACTTTGCAGTCTCGAACGGCTTTAAATTTACCGACGGTCCTTGGGCAACCAAGTACTATTACGACGATCCAAAACTCGCCGAGTCCTTGCAATGGCAAGCCGACCTGAGCTTGGTCAAAGGCTTCGCGCCACTCTACAAGGACACTCGAGCGAACGAAGGCAAGTCTGTGTTCTTTGCAGGCAAAGCAGCCTTTATCTTTGACGGCTCTTGGAATGTAACTGGCTACCGTGCCAACTCGAAGTTTGACATTGGCTTTGCTCAATTGCCAATCGGTCCAGTTGGACGCCGCACCATGTTCAACGGTCTTGCCGATTCGATCTGGGTGGGCAGCAAGCACCAAAAAGAATCATGGCAATGGGTCAAGTACCTCGCCAGCGCCGCCTGCCAGAACGTGGTTGGCGACTTCGGCGTGGTTTTCCCAGCCATTCCCAGCGCCATCAAGAAGTCTGTTGCCGCCTTCAAAAAGAAGGGCGTGGACGTTAGCGCCTTCACCAAAGAAGCCCTGGCGAAAGATGCAACCTTCTTGTTCCCAATCACCGACAATGCCGGTGAAATTGGCGACATCATGACCAAAGTCACCGATCGTATTTTCCTTGGTGATGCCAAAGCCGCCGATATTCTCAAAGAAGCCAACGACAAAGTTAACGCCACCTTCAAATAAGCGCACTTCGTGAGGAACTCGAGATTCAAGTTCCTCACCCTTTTTCTCTCTCGAGGTGAATCATGAACCAATTTTTACTCCTGGCTAGCGCCTGCGCCTTCCTCACGGGTTGCGTTGCTCGAAGTGAAGCCGATTCACCTCGAGCCAACCTCCCAACAATAGCTGTAACTTCTAGCGTG
>JANMUC010000416.1:0-4064 GCA_031391225.1 Deinococcales bacterium | reverse complement strand
CCCCACCGAACCTCCCGTTGCCCCAGTGCTGACTAAACCCGCCGCCAACAGCACCATCAGCAGTAACCAGCCCAGCATTGGCGGAACTGCCGCCGCAGGCAATACGGTCAATGTTTACGAACTGCCGCAGCCTGCCAAATCAAACCCTCGGTTGACTCCACTTCCGCCAACGGTCTGCTCGAGCGTGGTGAATGCGGATAATACTTGGACTTGCGTGCCAACTTCTCCTTTCTTAAACGGCATTCATACCATCACGGCAAGCCAAACCGATCCTGCCAGCAATACCAGCCCCAATTCTGACCCATTGACATTTACAGTCCAATCCATTTCACCCGCGCCCAGTATTACCAGTCCTGCCGCCAATGCGGTGTTAAACACGTCCTTTCCAAATTTTGCGGGCAGTGGCGTGTCTGGCAGTACCGTCAGCGTCATTGAAAACCAAAAGACACTCTGCACTGCCATTGTGACCAACAACACCTGGACTTGCACCTCGAGCCTCTTAACGAACGGTGCTCATACCGTGAGCGCCACACAAATCGCACCCTTGGGCGCAACCAGTCCAGCCTCAGAAGCACTGTCATTTACAGTTCAAGTGGTTGTGCCAGCGCCCAATGTCTTAAGCCCAATTGCCAACACAGGACGCTTAAGCAACACCTTTGAGTTTTCTGGAACTGGCATTGCGAAAAACACGGTCACAATTCTCGAGGGCAGCACCGTCATTTGTACGGCTCTGGTCACAGATGCGGCGCTGTGGGCATGCAAGCCTGCAACCCTGCCAACTGAAGGCGCTCACGTTTACACTGCCACCCAAACCAACATTGACGGTGTAAGCAGTGAAACCACCCCAGCCTTGCCGGTCAATCTTCATGCGCTGCCACTGATCGGAACGTTAAACCTGGAATGGAACACCAGCAATAAATTAACTGTTAACGACTCGAGCAACACTTTTGCCTTTAAACCACTGTCGTACTCGGACATTGACGACGTTGCTGGAGGATACCGTTACCTGACCATGACCTTTGAAGTTAGCGCCCTGAGCGGCGTCGGGGTCGAAAACCTCAGTTTGCAAGCCATCAATTTGCCGACCAGTCTTGCTGGCACTGCCATCAGCGACTTGCGGGCGTTCCCAGATACCAGCAACCCACTCGGCGCACTTATCACCGAACCGGTTGTGGCACAAAATTTGTTCCCCACGCACGGCACGCAACTTGGGGCAAAACCAGAACCAGCCCCGAACAGCAGCGACTTTCAAGGATTCTTGAGTGCGGAAACCCAAAGCCTGGAAACTGCCGCCAAAACTGCCAATTTGCTTGGCACAGATGATCATTTGCTCGAGTACGGTTTTGTGGTTCGCAATATCAACGGTGGACGAACTATTGACAGCACCTTAAAAAATTACATCAGTGTGGGTATTAAACTGCCGCGAAGATTCACGTTTGCCCTGTTTCCAAGCTGCCCAAATCCTGCGGGTTGCCTGAAACCTTACACGTTCAAAATCAACTTTTTGGTTAGTGCAAGCCCCAACCTGCGCGTCACCCGAGGACTGGGTGAAACCACCACCGCCGCCCTGACTCGAGCCACCGCACTTGGTACGCTCGAGAAACCGACCCAACTCATGTTAATCGGTTCTGACACCGATGCGCCAACCGACCCGAAAATCACAGTCTTACGGGTGGCAAACCTCAAGATTGGCACAACCCCAACATTTCTACCAATACCGTAAAACTCGAGCTGGAAAAGCGTTTCGCAATCCGTGCTGAGGACAATTCAACTGATTTCACGTCCTCTCCATGAAAACCCGTTAGCCTGGAATGAACAGATGCTCGAGCGACCGAACGGTCAACCTCGAGAACCTTCAAGGAGCACCACCATGAAAATCGGTATTTTAGGCGCAGGACTTGTGGTTCTGGCGTTGGGCACAAGTCAGGCGCAAACCAGTCCCTTGGCACCAACGGGCAACATTGCCCAGATTATTTCCAAAGGAGTTCACTTTAAAAAACTTTATGCCGCCCTAAAACTGACTGGTTTGGACAAAACCCTGTCAGGCAAAGGCTTGTACACCCTGTTTGCCCCGAGCGATGCGGCGTTCAATAAGTTTCCCAAAGCAACCCTCAACGAATTATTAGGGAATAAAATCTTGCTGACCAAAATTCTTTTGTATCACGTTGTTCCCGGTAAACTCTCGAGTGAAGATTTGATCAAAGCCAAAAAGATCAAAACAGCCGAAGGTTCAGAAATCAGCATTACAAACTTGAAAAATGTTTTAAGGGTCAACAAATCCAGAATGGCAAAATCGAGCGTTGAAGCCAGCAATGGCGAAATTTACGTGATCGGCTTGCTGCTGGTTCCCAAAAAATAACCTCGAGCAACCTTTATGAGTTCAGTGCTCAACCACCATTGACATAATCGACCGAATTAAAATCCAGACCCAAGCTTCCAAATTGCCACACCCATTGCTGTACGCACATATGCCACTGTTTCAGCCGCACAAAGTTTCTCGAGTTTTCTTTTGTCGCTCGAGATTCTAACCGCCGCCAAACGGACTCGAGGGCGCGGGTCATCCAGTAAAAAATCCATGTTGAAACTCGGGTCGAGTGCGTTCAAGGTGGTGATGGCTGTCGCTGCCACGCCCTCGAGGGCATGATCGAGGTATGGACGCACCACCTCAAATTTGGCGTTCAATTTTCCCAACGCCTCGAGCGCACGCGGCAACTGCGCCTCGGGTAAATCTTTCAGGGTTTTCTCGAGCAGGCGCGGGTCAAAATTCTGATTTTGCGCAATTAATTCCAGCAATTCCGCCGCATTTGAAAACGGAAGGTTGCCTGTAGGGGATGGTCTCAGACCATCCCCTACGGAATTCTGTGCTTCTCGAGGTGAGGGTGCTTTGGTGGCTCGAGGTTCGGGTTCTTTTTTGGGCGTCGTTTCTCGAGGTTTTTTCGATTTGGGGGAAATTTCGGAAGAATGGGCATTGTTTTGTTCGGGTGCGTTGCCATGCGAGGGCGCAGCAAGCAGCGCCCCTACGGAATTTTGTTTGACAATCTCGAGAATCGCCGCGCCGTACTTCTCGAGATTGGCTTTACCAACACCATCAATCTCGAGAAGCGCGTTTAAGGTTTTGGGTTTTTGCTCGCTAATGCTGGTCAGGACTTTATTGCTGTAAATAATGTACGGCGGCATTCCCTCGAGTTTGCTTTGACTGGTGCGGTAGGTTTGCAAGGCTTCGATTAATTCATTGCTCTCGAGAATTTTCGTGGAGGCTTTCGCCTCTTTGACTTCAGTGGGTTTGCTTTCTCGAGTTTTGCTTTCAACGACAGGTTTCGGTTTGTTCACCTCGAGTTGCAAAAACCCGCCTTTCACACTCAGGCTGCCATCTTTTTGCATGGCTTCAAGCAGTCCCTCGAGTTCGCTGACCGTGTACTTTTTTAAAATCCCAAAACTCGGGTCGTTGCCAAGTCCTGCGGCTTCAATCACTTTTGATTTTGAACCGGTCAGCATTTGCACGCACAAACGCGGGGTCAACATGCGGCGTTGTACCAAAGACGTGATGGCTACTCGCCCCTGAGATTCCAGCGTCTCGAGGAACGTACCGCGACCTGGCGCGTGATGCTGCATAATTTGTACGTTGCCGATTTCGGGTTTGCAACGATCACAATGCCCGCAGGGCGTCATGCGTTCGCCAAAATGCCCGACCAGCAAAGCGCGGCGGCAACCTTGGGTGCTGGCATAACCCACGACTTTTTCCATGGCGTTCAGTTCAAAGCGTTTGCGGGCAAACATGCGCGTCATGTCAATCGGCGCCCTCACGTTTTGCGGCACATACAAACCATCCTCGAGCGTGACCTGCCCACCGTCAAACAAGACTTTGATCGCCACGTTGGTCGGGGTGCTGTCCAAACCCAGCCGCTCGAGAATTTCACCGGCAGTTCCAGGATTTTTTTTGATGCCATCCAAAACGGCTTTGACGATTTTTTCGGGCGGGTAATTTTGTTCGATCAGGTACTTGCGGGTCATCATGTCGGACGCCGAGTACAGCAATGCCGCGTGGGCGGGTTGCACGTCACGTC
>JANMUC010000399.1:0-4150 GCA_031391225.1 Deinococcales bacterium | reverse complement strand
CGAGTTCGGGTATCTCGGCCGAATACGGTCGCTTCGCCGGCGGTGTGGTGAACACGATCACCAAGTCGGGTGGCAACCAGTTCTCCGGTTCGCTGCGAGTCAACTACGAGAATGACGACTGGGTCTCGGCGACGCCCCTGACCACCAGCCGGGTCGACAAGATCAACCCGATCTATGAGGCTACGGCTGGCGGCATGGCATTGCACCTGACCAAAAAATTCGAGAGTGTCACCGTGCTCGAGATTAACCCCGAAAGCATAGACCGAGGTCGTTCTGATGCGGGGCGTTTGGGTGTGCTCAACCTCAGTTTTGTGCAAGGCGATGCCAGCCGACTCGAGAAATACCCCAGCGATGTGATTACCGTTGACCCCCCTCGAGCAGGCTTGAGCACTGACGCATTAAATGCTTTGCTTCGGGCGCAAGCCAGCCAAGTCATTTACGTTTCCTGTGATCCTGGAACATGGGCGCGAGACGCGGGAAAACTTGTGCGGGCAGGTTACACGCTCAAACACGCCGAACCCTGGGATTTTTACCCACACACCAGCCATGTAGAAGTCTTGAGTGTTTTTGAACTGTGAAGCTCGAGCTTGTTGTCATGTTCGAGGTTTACTGAGATTTGGTTGAAAAACCATTAAAAGCATCCGAATTGAGATACCAAATCAAACCACTTGGAATCGGGTCTGTGGTCAAAATGTCGTAAAGATCAAGGCTCTTTGCTGAAACAGTGGTGCGTGCCGTAAGGCTATTCCAACCACGAGCAAAACTAAGTTTGCGTTGAATGACAGGGCAGGTTTGCTGAATTCCAAAAGCAGCATTCGTCCAGTAATGCCAAACATCAAAATAACTCGCGTTTTTGGTCAAATCAATCGGGTCTTGCCCAGGAGATTGTAGAGATAAAAATCCTAAAACCGCGCTATTGCTTTCGACTTTCACAACAATTTGAGCAATATTGGCAGTGCTCGAGCCTGTTGAGCTAACTGTACAACCAGATTGCTGGCTTGGTAAAACCCGAGGTTTTGAATACAACGTCATGGTGGTGTCCGAAGGCAATTGCAGGCTGAACGCGCCAGTGGCACTGACTGTACCTTCAGCAATGACAGTCGCACCAGCGCTCAGGGCAACATAAGACAAAGGCGAAACGGACAAATCCACCCGTGGGTTGGTCACTGGGTACACCTTAATTGTTCCAGCACTCGCAACACCATAATTGTTGATCGTTCCCGTAATGGTTGGTGATGTGACTGGACCAGTAGGGCAAGCCACCAAAACACTCGAGAGCACCAGTCCCGCAAAACCAAACTTAAGGTTTTTCATGGTTTAGTTTACAGCCTCGAGCAAACCCCGTCACAAATCCTCAACCTTGAACCTTTTTCTATCTTTGAAGCTCAGTCCTTCATTGCGGTATCCTGCCTTAATGCCTCACGAACCATTCTTTCCAGCCGGTCATATCGAAGTCGTTTGCGGACCCATGTTCAGCGGAAAATCCGAAGAACTGATTCGCCGTGTTACCCGCGCTTTAATTGCCAAACAACGCGTGATCGTGTTCAAGCCCAGCATTGATGACCGCTATCACGTCTCGAGCGTCGCCAGTCACGCAGGACGCACCGCCCAAGCCCACGCCGTCAAAAACACCCTCGAGATTCGAGAACACCTTGGACTTGCGCCAGAACCCGCACTGTTCGGACTCGAAAATCCTGGTGTGCTCGAGAAACCCCTGCCCAAAGTGGTGGCGTTTGATGAATGCCAATTTTTTGACTCGGGTTTGATTCCACTCTCGCTCGAGCTTGCGATGGCTGGCGTGCGTGTGATCTGCGCGGGACTCGACACTGATTTTCGCGGCGAACCTTTTGGTCTGATGCCAGAACTGCTGGCTCGAGCCGAACACGTTGAAAAACTAACCGCAATTTGTGTGGTGTGCGGCGCTCCAGCCACCCGCACGCAAAGGTTGGTCAATGACTTGCCCGCACGGTTTGATGACCCGATCATTCAGGTTGGCGCGAGTGAAGCTTACGAACCACGGTGCAGGCAGCATCATGAAGTTCCAGGCTCGAGTTTCGCGGTGCATTTTGGAGTGAATGACAAAATGCTCGAGAAACAGGTTTAATTGGTTTTTGTGGACGTGGCGAGGGTTCAAATGCGACCCCTCCGTCACTCGCTGCGCTCGCGCCACCTCCCCTACCTTCGGCAGGGGAGAACAAGGGCAGTGCAGATTATATTGGGGTCAAAAGACTCGAGAAGAACCCTCACCAACCCAAACAAAAAACCACTAAAAAGTCACCTGCTGCGTTAGTAGGGGGTCGCCGCTTGCGGCGGGGGGTCGTAATTGCACCCAGTCGAAAATCAGCAATCTCGAGCGTTTGAGTTTGATAAAATTCGGGCATGAAAACCTACACCCGAACCCTGATTCCTTTCGCGCGACGAATGCGAAAGGAAATGACACCAACAGAGGCGAGGTTATGGTTTGGATTGCTGCGGGATTTTGAACCTCGAGTTCGACGGCAACGTCCTTTTGGACGGTTTATCGCAGATTTTTATTGTGCGGCTTGCAAAGTTGTGATTGAGGTGCATGGCGGGCAGCATTTTACGATTAAAGGTTTGCAGGCAGATTCGGAGCGCACGGCTTTCCTCGAGGCTTTGGGATTGCGGGTTGTTCGGTTCTCAAACACAGATGCGCTCGAGAATTTTGAAGGGGTGGGTTTGCGTTTGAAGGAGGTTTTAAACGCTGGTTGAAACCGTCGGTATCTCGAGAATTTCCGCCAGCAACGCCAGTTTCTCGAGCGGTATCGCTTCCCCCCGGATTTCTGGCTCGAGTTGCGCGTGTTGCACGGCGGTGCGAATGTTTTCGTCGGTATAACCCGCAAGTTTTAAATTGTTGCGCAAGGTTTTGCGCCGATGATGCAAAACCGCCTCGAGAATTTTCACCACGCCATGCGCGGGTTTTTGCCCTGGCACAACCGTAATTCTGGCAATGCTCGAGGTGATGTCGGGTTCTGGGAAGAATGCGCCTTTCGGAACGTCGCGCAGGCGTTTGGCAGTGCCGTACAGGGCTACTAAGGCACTTAAAAAGCCGTAACCGTCGGAGTTCACTTTGGCATCAAGGCGCATGGCAACTTCGCGTTGCACCAAAAATGTCAGGCTCGAGAATCGTCCACTCTCGAGAATCTTGGAAATAATGGCGGTGGAAATGTAATACGGCAGGTTGGCGACCAGAATGCTGCCCTCGGGCGCGTGATGCCAGGGAAACTCGAGCGCGTCTTTGAACACGACTCGAACGTTGGAAAGTCCTGCCAGGGTTTCCTCGAGCACGGGTTGGAGGCGTTCGTCTTTTTCAATGCTGATCACGTTCGCGCCCGTTTCGGCAAGGGCTTTGGTCAGCACACCCAAACCAGGTCCGACCTCGTACACGTTCGCGCCAGCGGTTGCGCCGCCCGCTTCGACCATAAACCGCAAAATATTACCATCAATCAAAAAGTTTTGCCCAAGCGATTTGGTGGGGCGCAACCCGTGCCGCGTCAGCAATTCACGCACGACGCGGGGCGAGTACAGGGTTTGGCTCTCAATCTCAGTCATGAAATCCTTCAAAAAACCTCGAGCGATAGGCTCGAGGTCAAAGCTTACGATATTTTTCGGAGCTTAGCTTTCAAGGGCAGCACTGATCTTTTTGGCGGCTTCTTCTAAACTGATCTCAAGGCTCATGGCAATTTCGGTGGTGACCATGTGCCGTGCGTCGTCCATGATTTTGCGTTCGGTGGCAGAGAGGGCTTTTTCATTGTCGCGACGTTGCAGCGTGCCGACCAGTTTTGCGACCTGGAAAATATCACCCTCGGCAATCAGCAGTTGTTCTTTGCGGTGGCGCGGCGTCCAACCTGCGGGCAATTCCAAATCTGGCGGGTGCAATCCCTCCAAAAGTTCTGGGATGAGCTTCGCCACGGTGATGCGCCGTAGCCCTACGCGTTCGGCTTGCGCGACGGGAACAAGCACGCTCATGCTGCCTTTCATCAGTTCAATCTCGAAAAAGGGTTGCGCTGTGCCAAGGACTGGACGTTCGACCATGCCAATGATCTTGCCAGCACCTTGTGAGGGGTAAACCACATGATCGCCAACTTTGAATGGAACACTCGTCTGGGGCATGAAAAACCCTCCTTTGAGG
>JANMUC010000383.1:0-1140 GCA_031391225.1 Deinococcales bacterium | reverse complement strand
GTAAGCACAGTTTGTGATACCGTTCTCAAAGAAATCACAAGCTGCGAAACGACGTTCCTCGAGTTGTGATTTTGTGAGCTTCTTGGGATTCCAGGGCATTTCGTGATTATACCATTCCGAGCAAACTTGCGGGAGTCAATACTTCTTTCACTTGCCAGCATTTTGGGATGTGCCACCACGATAGGTTTTGTTCGTTCGATTCGGCGCGAAAATGGTAATCGAGCCACTATCATCGAATGGTTTTTAAGCGCCGAAGTTGGTTTTCTGGTCGGCGTCGGTGCATTCGCGCTGTTGCGCTAATTTAAAGTAACCCTTGCCGCACTGCCTTCACAGCGGCTTGGGTGCGGTCTGAAACCTTTAACCTTGCCAAAATCTCTTCGATGTGTGTTTTGACTGTCGATAAACTGATCTCGAGTTTGTCGGCAATCTCTTTATTACCTAGCCCGTCGGCAATCAACCGCAGCACGTCCAGTTCGCGCGGGGACAGCACCGATACCTCGCTACTCGGCATGTTGATGCGGTCGAGCACCAAGTGAGCGATTTGAGGGTCTAAGTACGCGCTTCCGAGCACGGCGGCGTTGATGGCGACAATCAAGCCCGCAGGGTCGGTCGATTTTAAACAGTACCCATCCGCGCCCGAAGCGAGCGCCGCCAAGACTTGATTCTCGAGTTGATGGGCGGTCAACATCACGACACGGATTTCGGGAAGCAGTTGCTTGACGCGGCGACACGTTTCGATGCCGTCAATGCCAGGCAAGCCAATGTCCAGGACCACCACCTCGGCGGGCATTTTCGTCAACGCCTCAAGCGCCTCTTCGCCCGAACGGGCTTCGCCACTCACATGCAAACCAGGTTCGCGTTCGATGGCGATCCTTAAACCGTCGCGGGTAAAGGCATGGTCTTCGACCAGGAAAACGTTGTGGGTCATGAATTCTCCGATTCTAATGTTTTGGCTGGCATATCGATTTTAAGGCTTGGCAGCTCGATCCAGAAGACGGTTTTGTCCGCTCGAGTGTAGCCGATTGCGCCGTTGTGGGCTTCAACGATCCGTTTCGCCAGGTACAAACCCAGCCCCGTGCCTCCGCCGGCTCGAGCGTTCGAGAAGCGGGTGAAAAGACGTTGCTCGAGTTCTGGGGAAAG
>JANMUC010000388.1:0-2036 GCA_031391225.1 Deinococcales bacterium | reverse complement strand
AATGCCGTCTTTATCAGCATCAACGAAGACTTTACCGTTAATGCTCGTGCCAAGTTCGCCGAAGTTATAACCGACACCCGATTGACCGTCTGCAAGCACGATGCTCGAGAAGCTGTCGTCGGCAACCGTTCCTGCTGGTGTGCCGTTGGTGTCTTTGCCGTCGGTGTAGGTGGTTGGTTGCGTCTCAACCACGGTGTATGTACCTGAAAGCAAGTTGGTAACCGCGTAAGCGCCCGTTGCATCGGTGGTGACGGTCTTGGTGACGGCTGCACCCTTGGCATCCGTACCCGTAACAGTGACGGTCACGCCTGCAATGCCTGGTTCAGTGCCATCTTGAACGCCGTTGTTGTTGTCATCGCGGAATACTTCGCCAGAAATGTTGGTTGGGGTATCACCAAAGTTGGTCAGTGGTGTTGGTGCGCCTGCGGTCACGGTCACTGGCGCAACATTGGTTGGGTTCAAGCTCGAGCCGTAACCGGTTGGTTGTGATTCGGTGATCGTGTACGTGCCTGCTGGCACACCTGGGAAGTTGTAATCACCATTTGCGTCGGTGGTCGTTGTTCCCACTGAATTGCCGAGCGCATCTTTAAGAGTCATGGTGACGCCTGGCAAACCAGGTTCGCCTGGGTCTTGAACACCATTGTTGTTGGTGTCCACAAACACGCGACCTGCGACTGGCGTTCCAGTTTCGCCGAACAGATAACCTGTGGCTTCGGTGGCAGGAATTGTGATTGGGATGCTCGAGATGGTGTCGTTCGTGACAATCCCCGCTGGTGTGCCGTTGGTTTCCCCGCCGTCGGTGTAACCCGCTGGTTGGGTTTCGGTGATTGTGTATGTGCCCGTGGTCAGGTTCTGGAAGCTGTACGTGCCATCGGCTGCGCTGGTGGCGCTTTGGTTGACTGGCAAGCCATTTGCGTCCGTACCCGTCAAGGTCAAGGTCACGCCACCAATGCCAACTTCCGTTGGGTCTTTGGCATTGTTACCGTTGGCGTCTAAGTACACCTGACCTTTGATGCTCGAGAAGGTATCGCCAAAGTTCACGGTTTGTGGTGCACCGTTGAACAAGGTCACTGGGACGTTGTTGGTCGGGTTCTCGCTCGAGCCTGTGCCTGCGGGTTGGGTTTCGACCACGGTGTAATTGCCGGCTGGCAAGTTCGGGAAGCTGTACTGTCCGTCACCGTCGGTCAATGTCGTGGTCGGTTGGATACCTGGAAGGTTTGGATCGGAATCAACTGGGTTGCCTGCACCATCAAGCAAGGTCACGAGCACGCCACCCAAGCCTGGTTCGCCTGGTTGCTTGGCTCCGTCTTTGTTGGCGTCGTTGTAAACCACACCAGAGATTGCCGTGCCGCGTTCACCGAACAGGTAACCTGTACCGTTTTGTCCTGGGGTCAATGGAACGCTAACAAAGCTATCGTTGGTCACAGCGCCCGTTGGGGCTGGTGTGCCATTGGTGTCTTTGCCGTCGCTGTAATTGGCTGGTTGGGTTTCGATGATCGTGTAATTGCCCGAGAGCAAGTCCGTAAAGTTGTACGTACCATCAGATGCGCTGGTGGTGGTCTTGCTGACTGCCGCACCGTTTGCGTCTGTACCCGTCAAGGTCAAGGTCACACCGCCGATGCCAAATTCGCTGCCGTCACGGATACCGTCGTTGTTGTTATCCGTGTAAACCTTACCGGCGAGGCTCGAGGTGGTCTCACCAAAGTTGGTGGCTGGGACTGGTGTGCCTGCAACCACTGTAATTGGAACACTGTTGCTTGGATTCTCAGAGTTGCCATAACCTGCTGGTTGAATTTCTTCAATCGTGTATGTGCCTGCTGGTTGTGGTGGGAAGCTGTAATTGCCGTTTGCGTCGGTTTGTGTAGTCGCAATGATCGTGCCAGCGCTGTTCTTAAGGTTCACAGTGACCCCAGCAATACCAGGATCGCTGTTGTCCACGCCGTTCGCATTCACATCTTTGTAAACCCGACCGGTGATTGGCGTACCTGTTTCACCGAACAGGTAACCCGTGCCATCCGTGCCTGCCGTCAGTGGGA
>JANMUC010000193.1:0-3069 GCA_031391225.1 Deinococcales bacterium | reverse complement strand
CGCCAGCTTGACGATTTCGTCGCTCTCCTTCATGTTCATGCCCGGTGCGCCGGCAAGTCTTTCAATGACGATGCTGGCATTGGCGAGGCTGCCACCCAAAGCCCTGCTCATCCAAACAAAACCCGTTGGGAAAATCGGACCGCAGGCGATTCCAGCCAGCGTGTAGGCGATTGGGGCAATCACGCCAATACCTGTCAATGACAAGCTTGCAGCAACCAAAATCGCGCTGCCAAGCACAATACTCGAGGGAGAGAAACGCATGGCAAAAGGCGCGATTAGCAAGCGACCAAGGGCAATTCCGCCCCAGAATAACGAGTTAACAAACGCGGCATTTTGTTCAGACCAAGAAAAAACTTTGACCAAATGCGTGGTTTCGGACGAAGCTGCGCCCACCTCAACCAGCACATACGTCCAAAACAACAGTAAAAAACCACTGAGGATCGAAACACTGACTGGCGCAACATTTTTAATACTCGAGGCTTCAGCATTCACCACGTGCGCATCAAGTTCTCGGCTCGAGAAGAACAAAAACAGCACCAAAGCACTGAAACACGCGGCGATCAAAAACGGAATACCGTAATTGCCAGGAATAAAACCAATCAACAACGGTCCTAGAATCGCGCCGACACCGAACAAGGCGTTCACAACGTTGCTCATGGCTGCACCGCGTTCACCGAAGCCGCTCGAGAAGAGGTTGTTGATGCTGACATCAATGCCACCAAAGCCCAAACCCATGATAAACGCCGCCAGCAACACCAGAATCCAAGACGGCGCGAACGCCACCCCCAAGCAACCGAGCACCAGAAACAAACTCGAGAGACTGAGCCGCAAGCGTGTCCCAAGAAGTTTCTCGAGTTGGGTTTGCGCAATAATTCCCAGCACCGAACCCGCAAAATGCGCACTGACGACCGTACCAGGGTTGCCCAGAAAACCCATGCCGCTCGAGAGGTCAAAGCGTTTGGTGAACATCAAATACGCGGGTCCGTACATGGCTTGGATGGCACCGATGCAAGTGAAGGCGACAAAACCACCGATGGTTGCGTTACGAGAAAGCACGGCTCGAGTATAACGGGTTTAGTTTTAGTTCAGGATTTGTCTACAGGATTGAGATTGTCATCAAAATGCAAACTTGAATCTGGTTAAAGTTTCTCGAGGGAATCCTGAGTATTCATCAGCAGCAAACAAACAAGATTCGCTCGAGTTTCAATCTAACGGTCTTCAAATCCCAGAAGCACATTCACGGCATTCACACCGATCTCTTCGACGGCATACCCGCCTTCCATCACAAAAAGCGTGGGTTTGCCCAGTTTGGCAATTTGAGCGCCAATTTTCAGGTAATCGGGCGTCTCGAGTAAAAATTGTGAGATCGGATCATGTTTGAACGTATCCACGCCAAGCGAAACCAGCACCACATCTGGCGCGTAACGCTCGAGGTTCTGGCAGGCAAGCTCGAGGTTGGCATTCCAGGTTTCAAAGGTTGTACCGTGAGGCATGGGGTAATTGATGTTGAAACCCTCGCCAGCACCGTTGCCAGTCTCGTCGGCATAACCCAGAAAGTACGGATATTCAACGCTAGGATCGCCGTGCAAGTTAATCAAAAGCACATCGGCACGGTCATAAAAAATAGCTTGCGTGCCGTTGCCGTGGTGGTAATCAATATCAAGGATTGCGACTCGAGCTGCGTCGTTGTCCAGAAAATACTGCGTGGCAATCGCTACATTGTTGAAAAAACAGTAACCGCCCATGTAATCGGCTGCGGCATGATGCCCAGGAGGTCGGCACAAACTAAAAACGCTGCTCGAGCCATTTTTGATCAGTTCTGCGCCCGTCAAAGCGACGTTGACGCTGCTGGTGATGGCTTGCCAGGTCGTTGGTGTGATTGGCGCTGCGGCGTCCAAACTGTAAAAACCCAATTTCGCTTCAATCGCCACTGGCGCTCGAGTTTGATTCATTTGCCGCACCGCCCAGGTGTACGGCAGCGCGTGTTTGGCGTGACCCGCCGCCGTCCATTCCCTCCAGGCATTCTCGAGAAATTGCACGTAAGGCGCAGTGTGAATCCGTTTGATCGGCTCGAGTCCGAAGTCGCGTGGCGTCAGGATTTCGCCCAGGTTTACCGCTTGAACTCGAGCGTGAATGATTTCGGCACGGCGCGGCATTTCAAAAACGGGAACGAGACCGTCAGCGACCAATTCAAAATCGCCGTGTTGAAGTTTATGGTTTTCGGAGTAAATGGTTTTCATGGTTTTTTGATTTCTAATGTTGCATAAAGCTCGAGTTAAAGCATTTCTATTGCCAAACACAAAAATTAGCGAATGGTCAGTCTACCCTCATCCCCGACCCTTCTTGATTCCAAGACGCACCTTCTTGACCATAAAATGCACCTTCGGGCATGGTCGCTTCGGGCGGAATCGCTTCTCCCAACATCGGGAGAAGGTGGCGCGGAGCGCCGGATGAGGGCTTCAGGTGGCGGATAACCCATTTTTTGGACTGGCAAAGAGTTTTTGCTGTGTTGTTCGAGATTACCGTTTCAACCTTGTCCAAACCTTGTCACGCAGCGCAATGGAGGCGTTGGAACAAATTTTGTTGGGACGGAAACGGCTGGTCATGTTGGCTGGGGTGTTCACGGCAGGGTCGGCTTTGAGGGCGGCGTCAAAGAACTTGTCCGAACCTTTGACGCTGTTGTTGTACCCCGTGAAATTGCTGGCGACGGCGATGGCGGCAGGACTCATCATCCAGTTGATGAATTTGACGGCTTCGGCTTTGTTCTTGGCGGTTTTTGGCACGGCAAAATTGTCGTTCCAGAAGGTTAAGCCTTCTTTTGGGTAAACGAACACGGCGGTTTTGAGTTTTTCTTTGGTGCGGTGCGCCGCGCCGTTCCATTGGTGGTGCATGATGACCTCGCCAGCTTGCATCCGCTCGATCGTGCCGTCGGAATTGTAGGCTGCCAAGTACGGTTTTTGCTTCTCGAGCAGTGCCAGAATTTTCTCGCCGACTTTGGCATCGGTGGTGCAGGTGTCGGTGCCGAGGTAAAACGAGGCGGCGTTCCACATCTCGAGCGGGTCGTTGAGG
>JANMUC010000126.1:0-6289 GCA_031391225.1 Deinococcales bacterium | reverse complement strand
TTCAGTTTGAGCGAGTGCAATGGCTTCGCATTTGAATTCGGCGGTGTAGGTTTTGTATTTGGACATTTTCTGCTTTCATGTCTCGGAACTTGATGTCCACTAAATCTTAGTCGTTTCAATCAGGTAATAATCTTGTGAAGTGTCTCACTAAAACCGTTGTAATAATCTCGAGAAGTGCCAGGTACTACAACTTTAAAAGCAATCCTCACACAACTTATTTGAGACTTCCCTCCCACACAAATTATCCAACCTTTTGAACTGAGTTCAAAACCTCTATCACATCCAAATGTCCAAAAAAGCAATATTTAAGGCATGATTTTCGTTGCCGAAGAAACGAAAATCCCCCGTCAATGACGGGGGATTTCTTTGGTGGCCCGTGCTGGATTCGAACCAGCGACCCACTGATTAAAAGTCAGCTGCTCTACCGACTGAGCTAACAGGCCCTTCGCTTACCCTTCTCGGGCAGCGCTCGAGATTATATGTGCTCAGTCCTACCGTGTCAATCATGCGTGTTTTGGGGGGTGCGTCCGTAGATTGGGTATAAATTCAAGCAACTCGAGGAAATGCCTCAAATCGCGCATCATCAAACGCAACAATATCGCGTGTTGAAGACCACATTCCCCGATTAAAACTCTTCGCATTCGCACCAGACTCTGACCATTGCGCTCCAGATACTTTCAACCTCGCCCCAATAACGCTTTTGTTTGCCCCCTCAATCGCACCACTACCAATCACCCAACCTCTTAAACCGAGGATAAGTCGTATGTAACAACTCTGATTGCCTCTCGAGATACGAAAGTGCTTTCCTGGTTTCATCATTAAAGCCTTGAGTCACAGACAACCCAACATTCCAATTCAACCAAAGCTGAACGTCCAATTCACCACGCAATAAACGATTTCGTTCCTCTTTGCGTCGAGTTTCATCCCAACCCAAACCAACCAGTAATGTTTCAAAGTACGAACTGGCATGAAACACGTCCAGAATGTGATAATTCACCATCGCATCATTGAACACATTCGCAATCCACACCGCACCATCGGACAAACCAACCAAGCGATCCGCTTGACTCACCCCAGCAAAACGTAACAACCCCAATAATAAGATCGTGAAGCGTTCCACCCCGACCAGCCCACTCAACTGATACCGTTCACTTGGTCTGTTCTTCTGGTACAACACCGCCGTTTTCACCTCTCGGTACTCCACTCGAGCCAACCCTACTTCGTCAACCACTCGAGTTGGAACGAGACTGCCATCCACTTCGAGCATCCAAGTGGTTGAAGCTCGGATTTCGTGGGTGACAACACTTTTTCCTATTCGAGCTAAGGGTTGCGTTGCTAAACCCTCGAGTTTTTCAGTGGCTAATCGCGTGATGGTGGCTTCCAAAGTTCGACTGAGTGAACCGACTTCGCTTTTACTGATGCTCACACCCCAAGAGTCCATGAAACCACTGGCGATACGGTATGGGACGTGCAAAGCGAATTCTTGCATTCGAGTTAAAACCAGTGAACTGCAATTGCTGCTGTCTAAACTCGGATCAGTCCAAACGCTTTGACTACTGTTGCAAGTGTGGCATCGGTATCGGCTTCTGGGGTGTTTAATCTCGCCCCAAAGTGTTTTCAGGGTCGCTGTTCGAGTTTCGCTTTTGCTCATGCGCTTCTGGCATTTCTGGCAGTGTGGTTTCGAGGCGGGAAATTCCCTCTGATTTGGTTTCGAGGGTTTCAGCGGCGATCTTGCCGAGTTTTTGGGTGGCTTCGAGGATGAGTAGCTCGAGTTGAGCGAAGTTCGGTATTTCTTTGCTTTGTGATTCGAGGGATTCAATGATTGCTACTGCTTGGTCTTTGAAGTTGGTCATAGCTTATTATGCCCTACCCAATCCGTGGACGCACCCTGTTTTGGTGTGGTTCAAGTTTTCAATTTTAGGGTTGCAGGGTGGGTGTTTTTGGTTCTGGTTTGGGCATACGTGGGTTGAGGATTTGGCTGGCAGTCAGGCTGGTGCTGCTGCGGTTGCCACGCGTTTCAGAGTTTTTTTGTATCGCCAGCAGTTGATTCTCGAGTTTCAGGCTTTTGCGGGCGTTTAGCAGCCAGGTGTTGGTGGTTGTTTGGCGTTTGTCAGCCAGGGTTTTTTGCATGACTTGGGTTTTGACTTGGTTGTAAGGGAGTGTTTTAGGGTATTGAATGCTTTGCACAAAAAACACCAGAGTTTTGCCGTTTGTGGTGATGACTTGTGTGATAGAACCATTTTTGACCTTTGTTAATTTCTGTTCAAAGATCGCTTTCTTAATGGCTGGCGTTATTTGGTTTGTAGTGCTTTGAATCAATTTATGGCTGCCTTGATTGTATTTGCTGGCAATGGTTTCAACGGGGCGTTGAGTGCGAATCAGTTCATTGCGAAATGTGTTGGCGGTGGCAGGCTTGGTAAAATTAAAGGTTTTGAAACTGGCAACACCTGGGGTTTGAAAGCTCAAAATGTTGGTTTGATAGTAGCGTGCGACTTCGGCATCGGTGACGGTTACATTTTGTAATTTGTAGTTTGTCACAGCCTCGAGTAAGTCGTGTCCTTGTCCGATAAATGGTTTTCCACTTTTTTTGGCAAACTCGAGGGCGGCGCATTGGTTGATCAGTTGATCCAAGATGGTGGTTTTTAATTTTTGCAGCTCAATTGCCAGGTTTTGACTGCTGCTTTGCAGTGCGGCAAACCTTGGATCGTTGTAAACGGTTCGGTTTAACTTCCGAAGGTCAATTTCGTTGCTGCCCATTTTGGCAACGACGGGGTTGTAGACTTCCAAGCTCGAGTTTTCTGGGATGCGAAGCTTGGCACCCGCCATGAGTTTACGGTACCAAAGCTCGAGTGCAGCGTTAATTTTGATGGTTTTGGCATCGTTTTCGACTTGGTGCTTGATTTGCGAGGGTGGCAAAACTTTGCCGTTGCTGATGTAGCGATTTTTAAATAAACCGTAAAACAAGTTCAGTTCTTCGGGGCTGAGGCTGACTTGATCTTTAATTTGTAAAATTCGGCGGTTTTGGCGCAGTTGTTGACGCAGTTGCCGGCGGTAACTTTCGATGCTGTAACCTGCGGCTTCGATGTTTTGCTTAAATTGGTTAAAATCCCAGTTATTGTGTTTCATCTGGTCGTTGATTTCGTGATCAACTTCGCTGCTGCTGACTTCGATGTCGCTGGCGTCGCTTTGGATGGCTTGGATTTTGACCACAGTTGCCAGTGCCAGGTTATCACGGTCTGTTTTGAAAAATCCTTTGGCGGGCAGCGCGGCGGCTGGATTTTCAATTTGGGCGCGGTAGTATTCGCTGGCAAAGACTGGCAGCTCGTTTACAAACAACACCACGGGGTCTGGTCGGTTGACGACTTGCGCCAATGCCAAGCCGCCAATCAGAACAAAACCGAGTGCTTGGGTCAGACCAGCCATTCGCATAACGATCATTTTATCGGTTCGGATGAGAAGAGAAACTGATTTGCTCGAGGTTTTAGGGGAAAATTTTGCCAATCCATTGTTTGGGATCGGTGGCTTCGCCTCGGACGCGCATTTCAAAATGCAAGTGGGGTCCGGTGACAAAACCCGTCGCGCCGACCAAACCAATGATTTCACCTCGAGTAACTTTTTGCCCGATAGCAACACTTATTTTGGATTGGTGAAAGTACAGACTGACGATGCCTGCGCCGTGGTCGATGCCGGTCAGTCCGCCACGAATCGCGTAAAAACTGGCAATCACGACGGTACCGTCGTTGGTGGCGCGGATCGGATCGCCGATTTTGCCCGCGTAATCTTCGCCGTAATGGTATTTCACCTCTCCGCCGCGTTCGTAACGTCTGGCTTGTGCAAAGGGGCTGATGTGGGTGCTGTTAATCGGTGCAGTCCAAGGCTTAAAAAAAGCTCGAGGGGTCAGTTCGCTTTGTTTGTAAGCGGGGTTTAACACCGCCAGTTCGCGTTCGCGGTTGGTATCGTTGGCAGTGGCAAGCACCTGTTGGCTAACAAAAACATTCTGGATGCCTTGCGGGTCGCGCAGCAGCTTGAGGCTCGAGGTGATGGCTTCGACGCCAATGTTGGTTTCAAGTTTGACGGTTTTGGCTGGCTCGCCGAGCAATTCGCGTCCAACGCCGACCCAATCGTTGCCATCGGTGGTCATGACCAGTTCTTCAAACGTACCATCGGGGCGTTGCGGACCCCAGGTGACAATCGGCGCTCCGCCTTTTGCCCCGATCACCCGCACGGTCACCGGATCGCCTGGAACGGCTTTTAAACGGTGAATGACTTTGGCGTTTGTTTGACCCTGAAATTTGGCTTCTCGAGTGCCTGGAGTGATGCTGGGGGCTGGTGTGCTGATCGTCACGGTGGGAATCGTCAGCACTTGTCCTATTTTGACACTGGTGCTTTGAAGCTTGTTGATGCGCTCGAGTTCGCTGACGGTGGTGCGGAAGCTTCTGGCGATGCTGTAAAGCGTGTCGCCCGCTTTGACGGTGTACGTAAAAGCGAAACTGGTGGCGAGAAAGAACACTGTAAAAAGTGCCAGGGCAGGAAGGATCAAACGACGCATTGCCTTTAGATTACCCCTAGAAACACGTTTTAAAGGTGAAAAGATCAGGTCAAGCTCGAGTTTTCAAAAATTGTTTGGCACTCGTAATACTACACCAGTTTAATTACGTGAATGACGGATGTGTGACTCCCAAATGACGCATTAATTGTTAAAATGACGTATCAAACAACATGGTTTGAAACGCAATTCGGTTTAAGGGGAGTTGTATGAAAGAACTCAAGGTTTTTCCATGTTTATGGCATGTACAGCCACACCCGTTGGCGGCGATTTACCCGCCACACCCGCCAATTTCAAAGTTTCGAGCAGCACCGCCACCAGCATCAGCCTGAGTTGGGATGCAGTGATCGGGGCAACAGGTTATATTCTCGAGCGGGCGACAGGCTCAAGCGCCAAAGTGCAGATTGCCACGCCTTCGAGCACGTCCATCACGTATACGGATACGGGTTTAACGGCTGGAACTTCTTATGGCTACGCTTTAAAAGCTGTAAGTACCAAAGGCAACAGTGAAGCGGCAATCACCGCAGGTTTGACCTCGGCTGGTGGTGGTGACACCGACGCGGATGGCGTTTCCGACGCAGACGAGGCGGCGGGTTGGGATGTGGTGATTGTTCGAGGCGGCACGCAAATTTCGACTCGCAAAGTCAATTCTGACCCAAGCAAAGCTGATACCGACGGTGACGGTCTGACCGATGCTCAAGAACGCACCCGTTTTACCGACCCAAACAGCGATGACACCGATGCCGACGGTTTAAAAGACGCAGCCGAGGTCAACACTTGGGTCAGCAACCCAGTTGATGTGGACACCGACAACGATTCCAATGGCAATTCTGCGTTGTTTGACGGCAACGAACTGACCCAGTACGGCACTTCGCCGACCTTATCTGACACCGATGGTGATGCCTTAAGCGACCATCAGGAAGCCATTTTGCTGGGCAACACTTTCAATCCATTGATTGCCAACACCCCGCGCTTTGAACTGGCTTTTGCCAGCGCCCCAACAATCAGTTTAAACATCGTCAAAACCAGCGATCAAAGCACAATTACCACCAAAACCTCGAGCCTGAGTTTAAGCGCGAGCACCAGCAAATCCAGCACCGATACCTCCACCGAACGTTACAACGCCGAAATCAGCACCACCGTCGGGGTTGAAGCGAGCGCTGGTCTTGACGGTGGTGTGACCGTTTCTGGCAGTGTCACGGCAACAGCCGGGTACGGTACTGAAAACACCAAGAGTTTCACCAGCGACTCGAGCCGCAGCACCGAACAAACCGCCGAAGATGCCCGCACGCTGGGCAGCACTGCAGGGCAACAAATTGGCGGCGCGAACATGACGGTTGGCTTTACGGTTCGCAACACCAGTGGTGTGGTGTTTACCCTTACCAACACGATCATCAGTGTCTTAAGGCGCAGCACCAGCGATGCCAGCAAATTTATTTTGATCGGCAACATGAACACCCTGAATAGTCTGACTTTGGGTGCTGGTGAAACCTCTGGAGCGTTGGCAGCAACCTATAGAACCTATTTGACATCTTTGGATTTATAAAAATGCGAACTCGAGTCTACCCTCACCCCCAACCCCTCTCCCGTCTTGACCATAAAATGAAACGACTAAGATTTAGTGGACATCAAGTTCCGAGACATGAAAGCAGAAAATGTCCAAATACAAAACCTACACCGCCGAATTCAAATGCGAAGCCATTGCACTCGCTCAAACTGAAGGGGTCACCAAAACCGCTACCA
>JANMUC010000041.1:0-1493 GCA_031391225.1 Deinococcales bacterium | reverse complement strand
GCAAGATCAAGTAAGCACACTCCAGTAACACCAGCGCAACTCGAGCGGCAAAGCTTCCCACCGGAATTTCTTGCCGCTCTTTCGTTTTGAAAATGATTCCAAAAGTGCGATTTCCAAATCTTGAAACACAATCTGCGAAATGGCGCTCGAGTACCAAAATTTTGCCATTGGCACAGCGACATTTTTGCCCTCGAGCACGCGCAAAATTAGGAAACCAGAGTCACGGACATGATCAAGATTCAAACCTCAACGCAGTCGTTTCGCAAAAGCACGAATTGGAGTGACATTTTAACGGCACTTCAATCTGATGTTGACCCTCACACTGATTTTGTAGACTGTTTTCATGTCTAAGATTCTTCCCGTCAGCAAGCTCGACGACATCCTCAACGAATATCGCGACACGCCCGTTGGACACCTTCTCGAGTATCACAACTTAAACCGCGATTTTGACCGTTTTGAGAAAGCCGAATTGCTGGTGGGCATGTGCATGGACAACCGCAAACAATTGCGCCTGCCCGACAATTTTGCCTACGTGCTGCGAACATCTGGCGCGAACATGCGTCACAATGAATTTCGGGTTTCGTTCGCCATCGGCGTTGGCGGCGTCAGCTACATTGCTTTGGTGGCGCACACCAATTGCGGCATGGTGAAACTCTCGAGCAAATACAGCGCGTTTGTGCGCGGCATGATCGACGTGGCGGGTTGGGACGAACAACGCGCCAAAGATTACTTCTTTCAATACTCGCCATTTTTCGAGATCGAAGATGAAGTCGAATTCGTGCTGCTCGAGGCGCAACGGCTGCGAGATCGTTATCCGAAAGTCACGGTCGTGCCGTTGTTGTACAAAGTTGAGGATGGTTTGTTGTATCAAATTACGCCTTGAGAATATATCTTGACCCGAAATCACTCGAGACATTTCTATTTGCATCGATTTAGTTTTGATACGGAATAAACGGGAACACTTCGTTATGCCGCTTCTTGACCAGACTCTGTTGACGAATTCAAGAAATTTGTTTTTTTGGGCAATAAACACCTCTTAAACCCAATCCAAAACGTAAAATCCATCGTTAAAGAGCGCTGTAGGGGCGCTGCTTGCTGCGTCCTTCCCACGAGATCGGAACACTATTCAATCCCAGATCATCAAAACCGATTTCGCCAACAAAGTCTGAGCATAAAACGCACCTTCTTGATCCCAAGAAGCGCCTTCTTGCCCCTTAAAGCAGCACCTTCTTGATGCCAAAATGCACCTGACGGGCGGCATCGCTTCTTGCTCGAAAGACAGCACCTGGCGGGCTACTCGCGCTGACGGGCTTGGGGCGCTTCTTGCCCCTTAAAGCAGCACCTGACGGGCTTGGGTCGCTTCTTGCCCCTTAAAGCAGCACCTGACGGGCTTGGGTCGCTTCTTGCCCCTTAAAGCAGCACCTGACGGGCTTGGGGCGCTCACGGGCGGGATCGCTGTCGGGCATGGTCGCTTCGCTCTATCACTTCGTTCA
>JANMUC010000035.1:0-6298 GCA_031391225.1 Deinococcales bacterium | reverse complement strand
CGAATTCGGTAATGACTTGAACGTTCAAGCGAAATTTGGCGTCCGCACCCGCAAACGCATCGAGGACAAAAGTATCTCGAGCTTCAAAATGCTCGAGCACATCGCCCAGCAGCGTTTGAAAGTGCTGCTCTGAGAGCGGTTTTTGGTAGGGGCTGTCCCACCAGATGTTGCTGATCTGCTGGTTTTGCACCACAAATTTATCTTTGGCGCTGCGCCCCGTGTGAACGCCCGTATGCGCGACAAACGCTCCATTATCGGTTAGCCAGCCTTCGGAGCGTTTAACGGCTTCTTCAATTAGCCTTGGTGTGCTGAGGTTACGGTACAAGGTTCTGGGATGGATTCGTTTCAGGATGTCCGAGGCTTCCGGGATTGTGTTGCGAATGGCTTGAGGATGTTGAATACCGGTCATGTGTCCTCCAGGAACTCGAGTTGACGAACGTTTGTTTATTCAACTCTAAAAACAAACGCTCGTTAGGAGCGCTGGCGTTAGTGTACTCACCCAACCCGAATCGCGCAACCTCTAAACTGTCACCGATAAAAGAACAAACCTCGAGAAACCCAGTTTCAAAGTTTACCCAAGCCTGACTTTCACGAGTACAATAAAAGCCGAAAGTATTTCCAAGGAGGAATTTATGAGCATTTCAAGGCGCGATATTTTGAAGCTTTTTGGCATCACAGGCGCAGTCAGCGCATTGCAAACCAGTCAAGTGGCAGCCGCGGGCAACACCCTGACCTTCACGATCTTGCATTCCAACGACACCCACGACCACCTTGAGCCAACCCCCTACACGGGCAAAGACGCTGCGGGTAAAGATTTCAGAGTTGAATACGGCGGCGTTGGACGGATTAAAGCTGTGGTGGACAGCCTTAAAAAAACCTCCATCAACCCTGTGGTTTTAGATGCAGGCGATGTCTTTACCGGCACAATTTACGGCATGATTTACAAAGGTTTGGCAGACCTGGCATACATGGAAGCCTTCGGCGTGCAAGCCCAAACCATCGGCAACCACGAATTTGACAACGGACCCAGCCAACTTGCCGAGTACATCAAAAACGCCAGCTTTCCTGTGGTCAGCGCCAACATAGACGCCAGTGGCGACCCACTTCTAAAGCCCCTGATTAAACCCAGCACGATCCTCGAGATTGCGGGGCAAAAAGTTGGCATTGTCGGTGTCACCACGCCCAGCACGCCAATCACCTCGAGTCCTGGCGATACGGTTAAATTCCTTGACCCCCTGACCAGCGTGCAAAAAGCCGTCGATGAGCTTCGCGCTGCGGGCATCACCAAAATTATTTTGCTTTCGCACCTGGGTTACTCTGAGGATCTCAAACTGGCACCACTCTTAAAAGGCGTGGGCGTGATTGTTGGCGGTCACTCGCACACTCCGCTCGGCAAATACGAGGGCAACGGCTTGCCAGCCAGTGAAGGCAATTACCCAACAGTTCTTAAAGACTCAAACGGCAAAACCATTCTGATCACCCAAGTTTGGGAATGGGGCAAATTTTACGGCAGTTTGCGCCTCAGTATGAACGGTGATGGCGTGCCGGTCGCTTGGAAAGGCACGGTCACACCAGTCACCGCCGCTTACAAAGCCGACACGCGCCTTCAAGCCACCCTCAAAGCCTTTACCGTGCCACTGGACGGCTTTCGCAAAACCGTAGTCGGCACGAGTGCCGTGAAGCTAAACGGTGAACGCGGCGATGTCCGCAAGCGCGAAACCAACCTCTCAAACCTGATCGCCGACGCCAACCTGTGGCGCACCAAAAATCTTGGCACGACCATCAGCCTGCAAAACGGTGGTGGCGTCCGAGCCAGCATCCAAGCCGGCCCTGTCACCCAAGGCGATATTCTGACCGTTCAACCTTTCGGCAACACTTTATTCGTGCTCGAGATTACTGGGGCAGAATTAAAAGCTGCCCTCGAGAATGGCGTCAGCCAATGGGAAGCCGGCGCAGGGCGATTTATGCACGTTTCAGGTTTGAAATACACTTTTGATCTGGCACAAAAACCAGGCGCTCGAGTAACCGACGTGCAAATCGGGACTGCCAAGGATGGTTTTAAACCACTTGACCCTGCCGCAACCTTCAAAATTGTTACCAACAACTTCGTGGCTGGCGGCGGTGACGGCTTCGACGTCTTCAAAAATGCCAAAGGACCCAGGCTCGACACCTACCTGCCCGATTACTCGGTGATGAGCGAATACGTGCAATTTCTGAAGACTGTGGATATTGGACTCGAGGGGCGAATTACGATTCTAAACGAACCAAAAGCGTAAACATCAAAGCCTTGAGAAGCTCGAGCATTGTTGTTCGAGCTTCCCTATTTTTTGTGCTTGTCAGCTTTGAAAGCCTGTGATAAACTCGCCCACGCAGTACGGGTTGTTAGCTCAGTCGGTAGAGCGATGGTCTCCAAAACCATAGGTCGTAGGTTCGAGCCCTGCACGACCCGCCAAAAGAAAACCCCGTGATAAACGGGGTTTTTATGTTTCAAGGTTTCTCGAGTTCGGTGTTTTTTCTCGAGCGTGTCCAACGCCGTGACCAACGGGGCGTTAATTCAAGGGCGAAATGCTCACGGCTCGAGTTGGTACGGGGTTAGGAAACAGATCAATTACAAACTGTCTCTTCTCGGAGTCAAGCACGTGCCTGTAAACGTCATAGGTGATACTGATACTGGCATGTCCAAGGGTCTTGGAAACCACCTCAACAGGTACACCTTTGCGAAGCATCAATGTTCCCGCTGTGTGTCGTAGGTCGTGCGGTGTCAGGTGTGGCAGTGGCTTACCATCTTGAATCAATGCCTCAATGCCTTTGCGTTCGGTTGCCTTGAACATCCTGTGACCTCGAGCCACGCCGCGCTTATCGGGTTCGTTGTAAAAATTCCATGAACTCCACTTTTCAATGTCGCTCACAGCCCGTTCAAAGTTGTCAGGATGCACCCATTCACCCGTCTTGGTTGCAAAGACTGCGCCCGTATTCTGCCAAGCATCTTCTGCGGTTTCACGTTCCTTGAGTTGCATTTGAAGATGTGCCTCGAGCGCCGCTTTCAGGCTTGGCGGTATCAGAATGTCACGCTTTGAATGACTGGTCTTGGTCAGTTCGGCTCGAGTCGGTAAGCCTTTGGTCACTGTTGCTGTGTGCCTTATCTGAATCAGGCTTTTCTCGAGATCAATGTCTTGCCAGCGCAAACCCATGACTTCGGAACGCCTTAACCCGATGGATACCCCCGTAAAGACAGCCACCCACAAGCGACACACGCCCGCTTGAAACAACGCTGTCCCAAGTTCGTGTAATCTTGCCACCTGGTCAAAGTCCAGAGCCATGTGAGGGCGTTCTGTGCGGTGCTTCTTAATCGGCTTGACCGCTTCGGCTGGTGACACGTAAATGATTTGGTCGGTCACAGCTTCACGTAAAAGGGTTTTCAATCGCCCTCGAGCGTGTGAAACAGTACGGCTCGAGAGTGGCTTGCCCGTTTCAATGAGCTTGCCGTCTTTGCGACGTTTTGCGCTGGTGTTTGCCAGTTTGGTTAGGGCGTTTTTGATGTCGGTAGGCTTCAAGTCCTTCAAACGCTTCTTGCCAAGCATCGGCATGACAAGGTTTAACTCGTGCTTGTAAGTATCTCGAGTGACTTCACGCACGTCAATTTGTTTAAGCCATCGGTCAGCGTACTCGGATAAGGTCACTTGGTCGGAGCTTGCCAGAATCCCGCGTATGTTGTCACTTTTTGCTTGGGTGAGTGCGTTCTCAGCTTGTTCTTTGCTGTCTGTGATGCCACTGGCAAGCACTTTGCCGTCAGCATCACGAAAACGCCAGCGAAAACGATTGTTTTTGTAATCGTTGATTGACCCGCGCCCGTTACCGCGTTTGTCACTGACGGCTTGTTTTTTCTTAGGTCGTGCCATCACGCACCACCTCGAGCAAGTCATTTGGCGTGACAGTTTCGCCTGTCAGTGTCTCGAGGGCTGTAACGATCTTTCCCATGGCTTCAAACCGCAAGCCGTCTTGCTTGTCGTTGCAGATGTCATACACAGCCGTTCTCGAAAGACCCGATTCTTTCCAAAGCGCATAAGGGGTCTTGCCGTGTTTCTCCAGGTAATCCTTGAGTTTCCATTTCACTTTAGCCACCTCTCTATTCTTAGGCATTCCGCCCTAAGCAGAATAGTATCACTTTAGACTACATGCTGTCTATAGTTGACATATGCAGTCTAGAGTGGTAATATAAAGGCACTCAAGAACGCCGTCCCGGAAAGAAGGACGTTCTCGAGAATCCCAAGATGTGAGGTTCAGCATGAACAATATCACGAAGTTAGCAAGCCTTCTTTTCATCGGTGGCGTCGTCACCTCGAGCGGCATTCAAAAGCGTGTGCTTGTCAGCACCCCAAGCTCGGGCGATTGGTACGCGATCACAGCAAAGTACCAAGGTCGCAAGCTCGAAGCCGTAACCGTGCGCCGTGAGGACAGCACACTCGAGCACAACCTGACCGACCAAGAAGCACCACGATGGATCAACCGTTTAAAAGAGGTGGGGGCGTGAAGCCCTCACCCTCACGGGTGTCTCGAGTTCGTACCCTGACCACGCCAGCCGGTCAGGCGTTCAATTCCAAGCTCGAGAAGATCGGGGGTGAATGGTTCGTACACCTCGAGGGTGATTGCTTCGCCGCTCGAGTTCCGCTCAGTCCGTTTATCGCGTCTCTCTTGGCTGCCAAAGCCAGCAAGGAAGTGAAAGCATGAACATTCAAACCCCATACGACACAAACCAGATCGTCCCCGTCTGCATGAGCCTTCCCAAAGGGTTGCCATATCTCGAGGCGAAAGAACGCGCTACAAAACTGTTTGATGCGATGGAAACAACCATCAAAAAGCACAATCTGAAAGGGCGTTTATGGTGCGGTTCAGATTATGGTTTGGGCATTCCTGAATCGGAATCTTCAATGATGGTTTACACGTTCCTTCCGGAGAGCGAACACGAAAACATTCAGGAACTCGAGCAGGTCATGCGAAACCTCGAGCCTGACTTGCCCATTGGTGGGGTTGAGTTTGTGGGAATCCCACTCTCAAACCCCTTAATCGATGGTCGCGGTTTTGAACGCGATCAGTAACAACCTCGTGAAGTTAGAAACCCGCCCTCGAGTTTGGGCGGGTTTTGCTTATTCAGGTGGTTTTTTATCTTGAAAAGTTCCTGTGAGATAACCAATTAGAAGGTAGAGAAATAAGCTACCAACAACATAAAAAGCTTCTTTGCCTTGCCGAGGATTCAGACCTTCAATCAAGGCAGATAATCCCGCCATTGAAAAACCGAATATTACGAGGAAGCCCAAGAATCTTAGAATTTCCATAAGAATAATCTTAAGTCCAAAATCATTGACGAGTTCTTTTTAAGGGTGGCTACTTTTGGCGCACTGGCTAACTCTGAAAGTTGCCCCCTTTTTATGGTGTCGAGTATTGACGAGTTGGCGAGTCTCGAAGTCGTTTTTTATGGTGTTCAGTACTGTTCACTTGTTAAGTTTGAACAAGTGCCAGCCAATGCGTTTGTGTGCGTGATGTACGCATTTGATTAGGTTGCTCTTGAAGTGCTGCGAATGTTCACTTCAAGATTTTCACCGCGTAACAAAATGCGACGCGGTGAAAGTCCTTTTTATAGTATGTCAACTTGTGGCAAAGTGGCAAACTTCAGTCGAGCTTCACTTTTTTATGATGGTAACTTCTGGCAACTTTGGCAACCACCAAACTTTAAGCTCGAGCCTTGCCAGCATCTTCAATTTGACTTGGACCCGCGTCCGTTTCCAACCCGTTCAAAACCTCGATGTTGATTGCAATTTCACCAACGGTTTTGATGTGCGCGTTCAAGTACTCGAGGTGCTCCGGTTGAGAACACGTTTCGATCAATTCTTGTGACTTCTGAAAGGCACTGCGAAGGCTCGAGAGTGCAAAGCGTTTCCATTCCTTTTCGAGTTGTTTGCGTTTTGCTTGCCGAAGTTGTGCGAAGTTCGTATCCCGAAGCGCTCGAGCTTCCCAATCGGTGTGTGTGCTGCGTGGAATGTTTCGTGCTTTGAGAACTTCGGTAATGCTTGGACTGAGGTCGCACAGTGCGAGGATGCCCGCCGCGAAGTCATCGGTGTATTTACTGCCTCTTGCCATGTTTTGCCCCTTGCCGCTTACGCTGTCATCCGTTTTGGCTTGAGCAAGTTTTGAATGCCCTGCTCGAGTTTGCTCAAAATGGGTTTGAGGTCGTCGTGAAGTTGTGTTCTTGAATCTGCTGTGAGGTCTGGAGCCGCCTGAACAATCAACGCGAATTCAGACC
>JANMUC010000368.1:0-15481 GCA_031391225.1 Deinococcales bacterium | reverse complement strand
AAAATTTCATCCATGTATAGGACTGCCCGAAGACTGGATGTACCTGGTTGTGATCGCATCCAGCCGAGCATTTGATTTAAAAGCTGCGTGACAAAAAACATTCGTTCGGCATCGCCCAAATGTGCGATGCTAAACACCGTGCAACGTGGTTTGCCGCTTGCGGTAAAGAGCATGTTTTTAATCTCGAAAGGCTCGCCTTCCATCCAACTCGAGAATCCAGGGCTGGCAAGCAAGTTGTTCAGGCTCATGGCGAGTTCAAATCGGTCTTTGCTGGGGTAAAAACTTTCGATGTCCATGACGCCAATTTTTTGAAATGGCGGTTGTTGAATCGAGGCGATCATACCGCCCAGGTCAAGGTTTTTGCCCGCATTCCAGGAACTCGAGATGATGTTCGAGACCAGAATGTGCTCGCGGGAGCGGATTGGGTCGGCATCAATGCCCAGCAGCCCGAGCAAGCCCGTGACGGTGGTTTGAATCCGTTCTCGGAGTGCGTCAGAGTCGCCCATCACGGCGGTTTCTGGCACGTCAAAAGACCGCAAGACCGAAACTTGCAAACCCGCGCTCGAGCCTGGGGTATAAATCGAAAAGTCAATGCTGTCACGCATTTTTTCGATGCGGCTGGGGTCTTGTCCCCAATCGGACAAGCCTTTTTTCCAAAATTCGGATTGCTGTTTGGCAAACCCGTCAGGGTCAAGGTTTTGACGCCTTGCTTCCTCGAGATTGACCCACGGACGAAATTCGTCTTGCGATAGGTTCGGGAAACTTAAGAGCAAATTGGAAAGATCACCTTTTGGATCAATGGCAATCACTGGAATGTTATCGACCAGCGCTTCCTCGAGCAGTCCAATGCCCAAGCCAGTTTTGCCCGAACCCGTCATGCCAATAATCACGGCGTGGGTTGTTAAGTCTTTGGAGTCGTACAGCACAACCTCGTCAGAGAGTTTACCGCTAACGGTGTCAAAGTTTTTCCCCAAGTAAAACGCGCCGAGCTTCTCAAAATCCTGCATATTGCCTCCATAAGTCTGTGTTAGACAATCATACCTTTTCGGGACTGGTCAGCGTGACGGGGCGCATTCCATATGGAGGCTGGCTTGGGTTTGCTCAATGACCTTAAATCCCATGCGTTCATAAAATTCTCTAGCAGGATTTACCCTAAGAACCCAAAGCCTGAGTGGTAGCCCGCCTGACTTGGCTTTTTCCAATATTTGCCTCAAAATGACCCGTCCAAAACCTTGCCCTTGAAACTCTGGCAAGATCCAAAGCTGGTCGAGAAAAATGTGCGTGTCAAACTCTTCTACCCGCAATACGCCTGCATCGTGACCATCAATCACAATGATTTTAGATTTCAAGCTGCGAATGTTTTCATTGATTTGTGCTCGAGCTTCTTCGGCATTCCAGACACCCCAGGTTTCGATGACGTAATCACGCATGGTCGTCTCTCGAACACGATAAGCGAACGCCTCATCAGCTTGTGTGGTTGGGCGCAAACTGACGCGGTTTGTCATTTTTGGAACACCTCAAGAAGATAATACAGCTTGGTAGAATCTTTTCTTTGAAACTGCAAGGAGGATGAAATCAAAAACTCGAGCCGTAAGACTCGAGTTTCAATACGAGGACGTAGTTCGATGTGCTACACCACTTTTAAATTCGCCCAGTCAACAGTCTTATCCCCTGCTGGATACTCGAGCCTCATGGCTTCAAGGGCTTCCACGATCACGCTCGAGATCACAAAATTGCGGTACCAGCGTTCGTCGCCTGGGATGACATGCCACGGCGCTTCGTCGGTGCTGGTGGCGATAATGGCTTGTTCGTACATGCGCATGTAATCGTCCCAGCGTTTGCGTTCCTCGAGATCGCCTGGGTTAAACTTCCAGCGTTTTGTCGGGTCGTCAATTCGTTCTTGGAGTTGTTTGGCTTGTTCTTCAGGACTGATGCGAAGGTGAAACTTGAGAATCGTTGTCCCGTTTTCGGTGAGCATTTGTTCAAAATCCCGAATTTGTTTGAAACGTTTTTTGGCGGTCTTGTCATCACACCAACCGCGAACTCGGGTGATCAGCACGTCTTCGTAATGCGAGCGGTTGAAAATGCCAATCATCCCTTTGGGTGGGCAGGCATTGTGAATGCGCCACAAGTAATCGTGACTTAACTCGAGGCTGGTTGGAGCTTTGTAATACGTGACCTGAACGCCGTTTGGACTAACGCTGTCAAAGACCTTAGCAATTGCGCTGTCTTTGCCAGAACCATCCATGGCTTGCAACACGATCAAAAGCGCTTTATTGCGTGAGGCGAAGAGCTTGTTCTGAAGTTTCGCCATTTTTTCTTGCAAGACCAAGGTTTTGGCTTCGCAGGCGGCTCGAGTTTGATCGTTGAACTTTCCAGTGTCGTCTGGTTTGATGCTCGAAAGTTTGAACTTCTTGCCAGGTTTGACCAGGTACTTGTCCATGAATTGCTCCTGTGAAACTCGAGATTTAATTGAACTTGATATAACCGTTAAAGTATGCGAACGCCAATCCTGCTGCGATTAACAACACGATGCGTCCAATCCAAGTGCCGATCAGCCATTGCAAGAATATATAGGCGGTCAGCAAAACCGTGCCGTACAAGCCAGCCAAAATGGCGTACTGCGAAAGGTTTCCTAGTATTCTGAAATAGCCTGCAATAAACAACGCGCCCAAAATCGCGTACGGAATCCAAGCCCAGTCCCAGACGCTCGAGCTGCTGGTAGGGTTGTTTTGAACGGGTGGATTGCCTCGAAAGACTGGAGTGTTTGGGGTGTTGACTGGCGGCACAGCATTGTTTGGAAGCCAAGTGTTGGCAGGAACTTGCGGCATGGTTTGGGTGCGGTTGTTCGGAACCTGCTGGGTTTTTTGAAACGACGGTGCATTGCCAGATTTGCCGCCAACCGCCTTCTCGAGTTCGGAGAGAAATTGATCGGCACTTTGTGGGCGTTCATCAATTTTCATTGCCAAGGCTCGAGTCAGAACGTCCGCCATGCCTTTGGAGACTTTGGGGTTGGATTCTTTGGCAGTTGGTTGTTTGGTTCCAGAAACGCGGTCTGTGGCTGGAATGGGTTCTAAACCTGTTAAAGCCGTATAAAGCGTTCCTGCCAGTGCATAAATGTCGGTGAACGGTCCACGTTTGGCTTCTGAGGCGTATTGCTCGAGCGGCGCGTAACCTGGAGTGACAATAATGCTTTGCTTGCCTGTTGCCGCAAACGCGCGTGCAGAACCGAAATCAATTAAAACTGCCCCTCGAGACACCATCATGATGTTGTCTGGTTTTATGTCGCGGTGCAATAAACCCGCCTTGTGAACATCTTCAAGTGCCAAAGTGACCTGCCGGGCAATTTCGATGACTTCGGATTCGGGCAGAGTCCCGCGTTCTTCAACAATTTTTGCCAAGGATTTCCCCTCGAGAAATTCCATGGTGTAATACTCGGTTTCGTTCTCGGTGAAGACATCGTAGACACGCACAATGTTGGGATTGGGTTTACTTAAAGTTAATTGAGCAACCACTTTGGCTTCGTCGGCAAATCGTGCCCTGGTCTCTAAAAATTCGGCGCGTTGCATGGTGCCTGGTGGTCGCATGGTTGTGCCTGTACGACTTGCGCCCATCGGGTGACATTCTTTGACCACGACTGGAATGCCCAGCGCGGTGTTGAATGCCTTGTAGGTGATACCAAAGCCGCCCTGTCCCAGAATTTTTTCGATTTTGTACTTGCCACCTTGCAGCAGTGTACCTACAGGCAAAGCCGTTGGGTATTTCGCGTTTGACAAACTTGCACCACAAGTTTTGCAATTTGCCGCAGATTCATCATTTTCGGTGGCACAGTACGGACAAACAATCATTCACTCACTCCTGAAATATGGCATTGCTCAAGATTAACAAATTACAACGGATTGCGTTCTTGGTACTCGAGCACCATTGCCGTGGCATTGTCGCTCGAGCCGTTGTCTAGGGCTTGACGCACCAGATAATCGGCAAGGTCTTGGGGGCTTTGGTCGGCTTGCACCGACTGTTCAAATTCGGCGGGCAGGTACGCGCCCCAAACGCCGTCGGTCACCAGAATCAAGCGGTCATTTGGTTGCATGGTAATTTCGTGGGTATCAACGTATTCTGTTCCCATGTCGCGTGCAGACCCGAGCGCCCGCATGACTTTGTTGGAATCAGGGTGGTTGTGCGCAGCTTCGGGTGTGATGACGCCCATTTTGACCAGCATGGCAACCATCGAATGGTCATCCGAAATTTGTTGCACGGGTTCGGCGCGGCTGGCTCGGATCAAATAAGCTCGAGTGTCACCAACATGAGACAGCACAACCCTGTTGCCATCGGCAATCACGCCCGTAAAGGTGCAACCGCCAGATTTGCCCTCTAACGCCTCGAGCACCTTGCGGTTGGCTTCGATGGTCGCATTTTTGGCGATAGGGATACTTGCCTCGAGCATGTCAAACTCGAGAAAGGCGTGAACGGCGGCTTGCGATGCCGCCTCGCCTTTTGCCATGCCGCCCATGCCGTCCGAAACGCAGGCGAGCAGCAAACCACCGCGTCCGGCATCGCCAAGTTGCAAGACACTTCGGTAACCGGCGGCGTCTTCGTTGACGCTGCGGTCTGGGTTCAAGCCGACGCTCGTGGCGAGTCCAACTTGCCAGGAGGCTCGAGCTTCAAAATTCTGATTTAAACGCGTCACCAAATCCAGCGCCTCGCCTGGCGCTGCTCGAGCATCTGGAGCGCTCAGCATGTTGGTAAAGACTTGCGGTGCACCTGGAGTGGTTGGAAAGTCTTGCACCAATTCGCCCTCGGTCAGGGCGCGTCCCATCAGGGTGTGATAGAGCAATGCCCCCAGGCTAAACACGCCCTCTGTGCCGTTGACGCTCAAACCTGCGGCGCGTTCTGGTGCACCGTAGCGCGGGGCTTCGGCGGACGGGGTATCACCAATCCGCTGGACTTTTGGCAGTCGCAACAAACGCGTTGGAGACAGCAAGATATCCCTGGGGTCAAGACCTGTCAGACTAAAACCCCTGGCAAAAACGTAACGGTTAAAGCGTGCCAAATCAACAATCGCGCTGACCGCCGCACGTTTGTCAGCCTCGAGAATCGCGCTTTCCAGCGTCCGACCTTCGGGTTTTGGATGCGCTATCAGGGTTGTACCGTTCTGTTGCAAGGTGTCGATCAACCCTGGCAACATCGGGTGCGGGTATAACGTGCGGGTCAATTCAGCCCCACTTTTGTACGAGACAATCATGACTTCACTGCCGTCTGGCGCAGTGGCGAAAGTGCGTCCAAAGGCATCGTGATCTAAGATTTTGTACTCGCCGCGCTCGAGGTGAATGCTTGAGGCATCGCTAAGGGTTTGGTTGCTGGAACTGGTTGTCACGTCATCTTCGGAAAGCAGTACCTCATCCTCGAGATAACCCGCATCGGAACTTGTCTCTTTGCTGGTCAATCTTGGTGGCGGGGGACTGTCATCATCGGGGATAAAGACACCATCTTCAGTTTCCAAAGAATGTGGCGTGTCCAGGGTGTCAAAATCGCTTTTTGCCAGAGGGTCTGGAATGTCCTCGAACTGAGGTTCGATCAATGCACCCGTCATGACTTCAGCATTTAAATCTGGCATCATTTCAGCGGTCTGGCTCGGGTTTGCTTCAGAATCAGGATTTTCCTGTTCAGTATCGCTGACTGAATCGGCTGCCAGCAGTTGCTCTGGTGCTTGAGGTTCTGGTGTCATGACAACCTCCGCCGAAGTTGAATCTTCGACGGGTGTCGGTTCTGTTTTTGGTTCACCGTTGTCCACGGCTGTTCCTTCTGGCGCTAGGCTCGAGGCTATCGTCTCGAGGTTTTCTGTGGCTATGCTTGAACCCGAGTCTTTTGAAGGTTGCGGCTCGGGTTGTGAACTGCGTTGCTTCTTTTTTTGACGGTTGTTCACGCGTCAGCGGATTCGGTGTACAAGAATTTGGTGTTACCAAACGCGACCTCGTCACCGTCGTTCAAATTTTCTGGTTGGGTGATTCGCGGACCGTAAGCGCTTTGACCGACGCGTTTGAGGTAGACACCGTTGGTTGATCCCAGATCGCGGATGACCCATTTGCCATTCTCGAGCGCAAATTCGGCATGACGGCGCGAAATATGTGCCTCGCCTTTCATTCCTGAAAGGTCAATGTCCACGGGTCCAGTCGAGCTGTCAAAACGTCCGACAGAAACCCGATCACCAACCAGTGGAAAAGTTTCGGTGGTGCTAGCGCCGTAATCGCGTGGCACAAGACGAGCGCTTTTGATTCCGCCGCTGCTCAGGGTTGGCGTGCTGACGACGGGCGTAGTGACCACAGGCATTGGGGTGAGCGGCTCTTCGATCAGGGTGTTGTGCGGATTGACCGCTTCAGCACTGATATTCGGCATGGCTTCGGCAAGCACCGCCACTGGCGCAGCCTCGGCAATAGAGGCGACAACTTCAGGAGTCGGCACAAACTCCTCAACCACTGGTGCAACGGTTTCGGCAATCACGGGCGCGACAACTGCTTCTTCGACCACCATCGGAGCCATATCAACTGGTGCAGCACCAATTGGCGCTGCATCAACCGACACAGCGGGAACAGCACTCGAGTTTGGAGCACTCAGTTCAACGCCGCAGCCTTCACAAAATTTCGTACCTTCTGGATTTTCGGTTCCGCAAACGTGGCAGACAGTCATTTTAACTCCTTGATTGGTTTCTCTCTTTCTCAAGAGAGATTGGGGATTTTGGGTATTGTACGGGTTTATGCAACTTTTTTCAGGAATTTTACGCGCCTGTCAGTTTGCGAATCTCTTCGTCCGATGGCAAACCACTGCTGGCTGACCCCGCGTCGCTTGGACCACCGACCTTGATCGTCTGGGTTTTCGCCCCCATTTTGATGGTTTTGGCTGTACCGCTCGAGATACCCTTGGTTTGCTCGAGTTCGGCTTTGGCTTGATCGAGCGCCACCGTCATGGCGGAGTTGCCCAAACGCACGGTCATTTGACGCGCGATCTCGATGGTTTTGGCAGCCTGTCCAGGGTTTGACTGTGCCTCTTGAGCCGCCTGTTTGACCAGACCCTCGAGGTTGCGCTGTTGAACGTAACCCATGACTTCTGGGTTGACGGCGGCGGTTTGATTTTCGTCGAAGGTAAACTCGACCACGACATCGGTTGGTGGAATTTCGCCGCGCGTACCCTCGCCAGGCACGTCGAAGGTCAGACCAATTTGCGCAATGCGAACCTTGGCTGGTGGACGCGGCGGCAAGGTCAACTCGAGCAAGAACGCGGTTTGGGTGCTCGCCTCGAGGTTGCCGGCTTTGGCTTTCGCCCCGCCCTCAAAACGCGCTAGGTCTATTTCGGCAAGAAACGGATAAACCCGCGTCACACGGTCTAAACTGACGCCCTTGACGCCGCGTAGCGTAAACTCGAGGTTGGTGATGACCTCGGAGGCGGCACGGCGAAATTCGTCGCCCAAGACTGTTGGCAATTCAGAAGCCAGAACGCTGGCAGGTGGATTGGCATTTTTTGCCACCACATGAATCACGCGACCACCCGTGCGATCCGAGATTTCGCCCATCAAGTCCTCGTTGAATTCGTCACCCACGCCCAAGGATGTGATCGTGATGCCTTGCGCCACATATGTACCAGTTACGGCACGGCAAGCGTCCTCGTCAAAGGTTGCGCCGTCGGTCAGCAGCATCATGCGTTTGTTCTTCGAGCCGCTGGCGACATTGGTCAGCGCCTCGAGCATTCCCAAGCCCATCATCGTGCCACCCGAGTGCTTGCGCAGCGCATCAACGGCTTGCGCCAAACGTCCACGGTCAGAGGTCAGGTTGGTCAGGGTGCTGGCGTCATTGTCAAATTGCACGATTGCCACTTGGTCATTCGAGGTCAGGTCAGAACTTTGCACCAAACTGGTGAGTGCCTGCGTGACCAACTCGAGTTTGTTTTTACCACCCTCAACTTTTTCACGCATCGAGCCAGAAGTGTCCACCACGAAAGTTAACGCCAGCGGTGCTCGAGTGGTGATTTGTGGCGTGAGTTGCGCCAACAAAAAGAGTTTCTGCGTTTCCGTGCTACCTTCGGGTGAGGCACGCAAAAACCCGCGATGCGGGGTGAGATTAACTTGAATCATGAAGCCTCCTTAGAACTAAAACAGAACTAACACCCAGTCTACCAATCTTGGCAATGGAATGCTCGAGAACCAATACGAGCCATTTTGCTAATACGACTTTAACAGTCTACAAGTTCCCAAGAAATTTTTAAGATTCTGCGAACATCTCGAGTATTTCTCGAGAAGCCCTTGTCATAGCCTGAGTTTTACCAAGACCAAAGATTTTTACTGGTGTCAGGCATACATTGGCGGCAATTGGATTCATATGTCGATGGCTTACAGCGCGACAGGTGCTCGAGGCAACCGAACGATCACACATGAACCCTTGCCAATTTCGCTCTCGATCCAGATGCGTCCACCGTGCGCTTCAACGATGGCACGGGCAATTGGCAGTCCAAGTCCAGTTCCGTCCAAATCATTACCTCGAGCCGATTTAGAACGGTAAAAACGCTCGAAAACCCGCTCGAGGTCTGGTTCACTAATGCCAACCCCAGTGTCTCGAACCCGTAACTCGAGCTGATCTGCTTGGTTGCAGGTGCTGACCTCGACACGCCCTGGCGCGGGCGTGTACTTGCAGGCGTTATCAATCAAAAGCACCACCAGTTGCTTGAGTCGGTCAGCATGTCCCAAAACTTGACCTGATGCCGTAATGTTCAACGTCAGGGTGAGTTGTTTGCCAGCGAACGCGATTCTTCAAGGCTCGAGCGGACCACTTGCGCAAAATCGAGCGTGGTGTAAACCTCGGTTTGAAATGAATCGTTGCGGGCAAGGTGCAACATGTCAGACACCAACCTGGAAAGGCGTTCGGTTTCTGCTTTGGCTTCAAGCAATGCCGTTTCGCGCTCTATCAAGTTTTGGTTAGGGTATTTTAAAATCAAGTCAATGTTGCCTTGAATCAGCATCAGTGGTGTTCGTAACTCATGCGAGGCATCTGCCACAAAACGCTTTTGCGCCGCGTTCAACGTACCCAGTTGCTCGAGACGCGCCGCAAGCTCGATATTAACTTTTGCCAATGACTGCTCGGCTTGAACGGCACGGTTCGCCGTCAGGCGTGCCTCGAGATCATCCATCACCATCGCGGCAAGATCATTGATGGTTTCACGCTGCGCCTGGCTAAAGTCTGCACGAGGCTTAAAATCGTACATGCACAACGTTCCAATGTTGTGACCATCGCTGGTACGCAGCGACGCGCCCGCATAGAAGCGAACGCCCAGTTGTTGCACCACTGGGTTATCACGAAACCGTTGATCTTTGAGCGCATCTGGAACAACCATGACCTCATTGGTCAGAATCGTGTGACCACAAAAAGACAGGGCGCGAGTGTTTTCGCGCAAATCCGTTCCAATGCAGGCTTTAAACCATTGACGATCTCGCTCAACAAACGTCACCATGGCAATCGGAACTTCAAAAAGCCGCGCCACCAGATTGACCATGCGTTCAAAAGCCGCCTCGCTAGGGGTATCGAGCACAGCATAGCGCTCGAGATTCGCCAATCTTTGAACTTCGTTGTCTGGGATGAAAGGCTCAATCATTTGCGGTTTTCGATCATTTGAGCTGAACAATACGCTTCGTTGCGCGATTGAGCAAACAGTGTAGTCTCTTTTACAAATGAGTTAAACACCAGATTTTTTGGACTTCAGTTGCCAGTATCAGTTTGAATTTGTGCTGAACGACATCGTTACTCGAGGGTTAAATTCGGCTATTTTTACACGCACAAATCTTAAAATTGTCAGTGTATCAACATCGCGTCACCCAAGCTGTAAAAACGGTAATCGTGCTCGAGCGCCACTTTGTAGGCTTGGTTCATGGTTTCAAAACCCGCAAATGCCGCCACCAGCATTAACAGCGTACTTTTCGGCAAGTGAAAATTCGTAATCAGCGCGTCAACCACTTTAAATTGATACGGCGGACGAATGAAAATGCTCGTCTCCCCCGTCCCAGGCTCGAGCATCCCACCATTCACACCGTCTACCCAGGCACTCTCGAGGGTGCGCACTGAGGTTGTGCCAACCGCAATCACGCGCCGATGCTCGAGTTTGGCGCGGTTGACCGCCAGCGCAGTTTCGCTCGGAATTTCAAAAATTTCGCTGTGCATGACATGATCTTTGATGCTCGAGTTGACAGGTTTAAATGTGCCAGCGCCAACATGAAGTGTGACGGGCATGATTTCCACGCCCATATTATTCAGTTTCTCGAGCAAGTTTTGAGTAAAATGCAAGCCTGCTGTCGGCGCGGCGACACTGCCAGGTTCGCTGCCGTACACGGTTTGATAGCGCTCGCCAATATTCTGGTTTTGAATGTACGGCGGAATGGGCAGTGCACCCAAAGTCTCGAGGTGAACTCGAATATCGGCATTGAATTTGAGCACCCGAGCGCCATCATCAAGAATCTCGAGCACCGTGGCTTGAACAGGTCCAAAATCGACGATGCCGCCGACTTGGATACGCTTGGCAGGTTTTAAATATGCACTCCAAACGCAGTATTCGAGTTCGCGCAGCAACAATACCTCGAGCTTGCCGCCAGAAGGTTTTTTTGCCTCGAGACGCGCTGGAATCACGCGGGTACGGTTTAAAATCAGCACATCGCCAGGATTTAAATAATCGGTGATGTCCCTGAAAATCTTGTGTTCAAACTCGAGTTTATGCTTTTTCCCGACCAGCAATTTACTGGTATCACGCGGCTCAAGACCGAACTGCGCAATGCGCGATTCGGGCAGGTGAAAATCGTAATCTAAAAGCTCAAAACCGTTCATTGATGCGAAACTTTAGCTAACCAAAGACTCGAGCGGCGTACCTTCTGCCACAGTCTCGAGCGATTCGCCGTTGCTGCGTTCCCGAAGCGGCATGAACGCGCCCTCGATATCGGGCAAATGCGTGAATTTGTCCACGCCGTCAATCAATTTTTGGGCGGTGGTTTCTTTAAAACCGATCACTTCGACGCGTTTGCCGCGTTCCATCATGACCTCGAGAATGTCCAAGAAATCGCCGTCGCCGCTACCGAGCACGATCACGTCCAGGTGATCCACCAGGCGCACGATGTCGGCGCACATGCCCATGTCCCAGTTACCCTCCCAAATCGTTTTGCCCGATTCGGTGGTGTGATGCACATGCAAGGTCATACGTTTGACCTTATAACCCAGGGTTGACAGCTTGTAGATGAATGGCCACGCGCTGGTGTCGCCCTCGCGTTCGACCACGTAAGAGATGGCGCGAAGCAGCTCGCGGTTTTCACCGACGCCGTAACGCAGCAGGCTTTCAAAATTGACGGTGCGTTGATAGTAATCCCGAGCCGAGTGGTACAAATTTTGCGTGTCAATAAACACGCCCACGTTCGGGCGAATACGCATGAGTTGTGACATTGTTCCTCCAAATTTATGGGTTTAAAAACGAGAATGCGAAAATTGAAAGGCGCCAGAAAACGATTTGCGAAAAACCGCGAGACAAAAAATAATAGACTCGAGTTATTCCGAGTCTATCAGGTTTTGAAGCCGAATAACTAAAACGCGCTTTTGGTACTCCGAAGCGCATATGCCCCAAGTGCCGCAAACACCAGCAACCAAATGCCGTACTGAATGATCGGGGTGCTGGCTCTAGAGGCTTCCTGGTCAAAGCGAAACTCGTAAGTGTTGCTTTGCAGGTCTTGGATGTTGGCAACATTGGCGTAATTTTTACCGTTTTTCGAGTAACGCACGGTCACATGCACCACATCGCTGAGGGGGATCACTTTCGCCTCGAGCTTTGGATCACCAATTTTACCCAAGTCTATTTGTTGCGCCTCGGCGTCTTGCGCACCATCAAAAATCACACTCAACACTGCGCCTTCAAGCCCTTCGGCTTCGGTCACGTTTGCATTGATGGTCGTTTCCTGCCCAGCTTTCAAAGGACCCGAGGTGGTCAGGGTTATTTTGGCAGCCAAAGCTGGGACAAGGTTCAATGCCAGGACGATTAACAGAATACAAAAAGCCTTCATACTTACATTCTAACAGGCAAACCCGTCAAAACTCGAGCAGTAAAACCAACACTCGAGAAAAACTTTGAAAACAGGTAGCCTAAAGAATGCTTTGTTCGTTTCAGGAAGCCACACAGATGCCCGTTCAATTGATTGGGACGGAAGCCAAGAAGCTCGCCGCCAGCAATACCGTTGGGTTCGTTTTTACGTCTCGAGCCGAGGAGCAGTTTTACTTGACCAACAACTTACCCGAACAACTCGGTGCGATTTTTGCTGGCATCAACCCGCGCAGGCTAGACGAGGATTTGCTCGAGTTGCAATCCAAGAAAGCGGTCAAATTGGTGCTCGATTCGTACTTACTCGAGGATTTTATCGCGCAGTCGTATCTTGCCATGAAAAACGCCAAACTCGAGGGTGGGCAGATGATCTTGCGCCGACCCGAATCAAAGTTGCTCGAGGGCGCAAACGACAAACGCGGCGCGTTGATTGCCCTAAAGCGCGTTTGGTCGCACGATTGGGCTTTTGATGCGCTGGTCAAACGCCTTGACGCCAAGGGCAAAATCGGGATTGATGCCAGGGCAACTTATATTCTTGCCAAAATTTGACATCGGGTTGACCCGACGTTGCATCTTGATTTCAGGAGGCAAACATGAATCCAGATTTCAACCAACGTCTCGACCAACTGCGTTTTGAAGCCAAAATTGAGCGTTTACTGCGCGAAAAAACGTACGGTTTTCAAACCTTGAACGAACTCGAAAAATTGACCAAACGCATTTTGAAACTCAAATTTGGAGGCTTTCAACTCGAGGTCAGGCGTTGGGTGGCACAATGAATACCACAGTTCAAGTGGTCAGCAAAACCGAATTCGAGCAAATGCAACAAGAATATTCAGCGGCGCTCGAGAATCCTGAAGTCAGTGAGGTTTTTACTGCCATGTGTGGCTCGAGCGATATTGCCAGTGCGTTTAAGAATCCCAAAGGCGTTGGTATTGCCGATTTTGCCAAACTGGTCAAGCTGCCCGTGACCACCGTGCGGCATTACGTCGAAATGGGTTTGGTCAGTCCATTGCAATTGTCTGGCAAATTCAAATTCATGGCGTTTAACGTGCCGCAAATTGAAAGCATTCGCGGCTGGCGCGATCTCGGTTTGTCGCTCGAGGAAATCGTGCTTCGTCGGCAAAGTTTGGGCGAAGGAGTGCTACTAAAAGATGTCATGGTAAATCCAATCGAATCGCTGGGCGACTCACCAGAGCAGCCGATCATTCAAGTCATGCACGAGCAAAACCCGAGGGAACGCGCCAAAGCTAGGCAAGAATTTGAAGAACGCCGCAAACGCGGTGAACCTGGAATTCTACTCGAACGCCATGAAAAAGGCGCAAAAATTCCGGGCATTCAGACCGATTTCAAAGTCCTTCAAACCGAACTGCAACTCGAGTACAGCAGCGCAATTCAAAAACTTGAGGCGAAAAAGCTCGAACTTGAAAAACGGATTGCTGGAGCTAAATTGATCGAAGAAAAACTGAAGCACAAACCCGTGTCCTGACATGAAGCGGTTAAACTGATTTGTGATTCGACTGATCTTGATTGACATTGACGGGACTTTAATTGGCGAAGATGCCACCATTCACGCCAGCACCTATCCTGCCCTCGAGCGTGCCAGAAAGGGGGGCATCCATTTGGGCATTGCCACGGGTCGTCCTGGTTTTGGCGTGGCGCTCGAGTTTGCGCGGGTGGTGTCCGAGAACGATTTGCATATTTTTAACTCTGGCGCGACGATCTCCAAGCCCGGGCAGAAAGCCGTGTTCACCGCCGATTTACCGCGCAGCGCTTACCTCGAATTGGTTGCCATCTCGAGGCGTGAAGCCGTGCCGCTCGAGGTCTACACCGAAGACGAATTTTATCTCGAGCGTGAAGATGCGTTGGTGAAGCATCATGCCGAGCACTTGCATTGGCAACCCAAACACCAAGATTTGCTGGCGCTCGAGGGGCATATTGTGCGGGTGCAGTGGGTGGTGCATGAAAGCGTTTGGGAGAAATTTCATGCGCTCAGCAAAGTCATTCCCGACCTCGAGATCAGTCCCGCAACCGCACCGTGGTCGCCAGGAACGGTTTTTGCCAGCATCACCAAAACAGGCTCGAGCAAACTCGGCGCGGCAAAATGGTTGGCGAACCATTACGGTTGCAGTTTAGAGAATGTGATGATGGTCGGTGATGCCGACAACGATGTGGAATTGATTGCAAACGCGGGTTACGGCGTCGCGATGGGCAATGGGTCGGTGAATGCCAAAGCGGTGGCGAAAAAAATTGTGGCGAACGTGGACGACGGCGGTTTGGCAGAGGCGATTGACTTGGCATTGCAAACCCTGTAACTCGAGCATCAGTTCAGTTTGAGACTCGAGAGATTCCCGATTATTTGAGGAGCTTTGGGACTTCTTTGATCCAGCGTTTCAGTCCGTCGCCAACCGCCCACTGCGCCATCACCACGGCTTCATTGGGTTTTAACATGATGCTCGAGATTTTACCGACGCTGGGTTTACCACCCCAGACTTTGTAAAGCTCGAGCGTTCCAGGTTTTAATAGGGGTTAAGGTAGAGAAGGTCGAAATTTCGGCAAAGTAACGAATCTAATTCTTCATCAAAGGATTACTTCTTACTTTACTTTTATAATCCAAAGAAATACTTACATTCGGGTTTAGATTGACTGTACATCTTGGTGGTTTTGATTCAGAATTAAGATAGTTGTACGATTAGCTTCTTCTGTAGCTGCTGCAATGGTAATGGTAACTCATCCAATTTATCAATGACTTGGTTGAAGCAGCGCTTAAGAACATAGGTAGCTCTTGCATCGCCCTTGAAGTATGCGGCTGTTCTGACCAAGTATTCTGCCACTTGGTCATTGTTAGGGTCTATTTCTAACAAACGAGCGGCAAGTTCCAAACACTTTTGATGATCCCCTTGTTTTGACCACTCTTCTAGCAAAGTTAAGCCAAATAAGACTGCTGACCATGCAAGATTTTCCCGTTCCATTCTCACCCACTGACTTTCGCAATTTGGCAACAAGTCGCCAGTATACAGCAAGAGGCTTTCTAGTGATGGCAGTTTTTTAACTGTTATTGCGTGCTTGAAGTCAGCAACATCCCAAATTATTAGATTAGATTGCTCAAAATAGTACGTTTTACTCAATCTACAAAGAACAATTCGTACCCCTGGAATAAGCCGCTCGAGTTCATACCGCATTTGATGAATGTATCCCCGACTTAAATTTGAGGGTTGTTCAGGGAAAAATTCTGTCATTATAGAGAACCGCATGTTCATACCAGTAAATCCGCAACTCGAGAACCTCGAAAAAAAGATTGAATTAAACTCGGTAACTTTATAACCTCTAACCAAGAACTTTGCCAACCAACAAGTAAAGCTTTCACATTTTCAAAAAA
>JANMUC010000832.1:0-4755 GCA_031391225.1 Deinococcales bacterium | reverse complement strand
TTGGGCTTTCTCAATTGATGATGAATGCACCTGCCCAGTCGAAATAGAATGCAAACACAGCGCCGCCGTGTTGCTCGAGATTCTTGAACGCCAGGAGTCAATAAAACCCGTAACCCTCGAGCCAATTGATGTTTCAGATACCGCCAGCGTCAAAGAAATGATCCAAAAAAATCAAGCTCAAGGTTTACTGAAAACCCAAAAGCTCAATGATTTAATTCAAACAGGTTTGGTACAACGCGGCGCTTGGGTTGAAAAGACTAACCAGCCAAAAATCGAACCGCTCTCGAGCGAAATCAAAACCTGGTTTGGCAAACTCGAGCATGACACCCAACCCGAACACGACGACCTGAATTTCAAGCACACGATGTTGTTCGTGCTCGATTTAAACACCTCGCGCAACAACATTACCAGCGTGACGCTCGAGTTTATTGGCGCGAGACTGAACAAATCAGGTTTGGGTGAACTGAAACCCTTCGAGTTCAAGGGACGTTTTGACAACCTGCCAGCTTATGCCCAGCGCGATAGTGAACTCTTGCGCATGTACATGGCGTGCCGCGACCCACTGGGTTATGCCCCGTCGGGCGCACTCGAGGACGCACCGTTAACCCAGGAATTCATTAAGAAATTGCTCGAGACTGGACGTTGTTACTGGCACGAAGTCAAAGGTGAAGCGTTTAGACTTGGAGCGACCAGAAGAGCCAAAGCCGTTTGGCGCGTGGATGCTCGAGGCGTGCAACGCGGGGGGTTTGAAGCCGAACCAGCCGCAACCCTCGAGTTGCCATTTTCACCACCCTGGTTTGTGGATGTTCAAAACCATGAACTTGGAATGCTCGAGACTGGGATTTCCAACCGTGTGGCAAAGACTTTTCTCAGTGTTCCAGCCTTAAAACCAGAACTTGTGCCCGCATTTTTAAGTCAGTTCGATGCGAAATACAAAGGCACGCTGCCCGCCCCAAGGGTGTTTGAAGAGCGCATCAGCGATGAGCCTTGCGTGCCAATCATCAAACTGTTCTCGAATCAAGTCAAGTTTGACTGGTCGGGTTTGAACAAAAACCTCGAGTCTTTAACCCTCGAGTTTGAGTACGGTGGGACACGGGTCATGCCACGCGACGGCAACCGCTTGCAGGTGTTCCGAGATGGGATACTGTACTCCAGCGCCCGCATCGAGCGCACCGAATTAAACGCCTTAAAAAGTTTGCAAGCCTTCGGTTTTGTCAGCGTTTCAAGGGTCGTTCCAGCCTACTGGATGTCGTCAGGGCGCGAAAATCATTTGGCGATTCTGGGCGATCCCAAAACCGCCCGCGATCCAGACTGGCTTAAATTCGTGACCGACGAAATCCCACGCCTGAAAAACCTGGGTTGGAAGGTCGAATACGATACCAGTTTCAGGTTTAACATCGCCCAAGCCACCGAGTTTTACGGCGACCTGGAAGACGGCGCGGGCTGGTTTGGACTCGAGCTTGGCGTGATCGTAGACAAAAACCGCGTCAGTTTAATTCCATTGCTGGTTCAACTTTTACGCGATAACACCGCCACACTTTCCAGCGAACAACTCGAGAAACTGCCCGACAGCACCATGTTTTATCCCAAACTTCCTGACGGGCGTTTATTGCAACTTCCCATCGCTCGCGTTCGCGCCATTCTGGGCGTGTTGCTCGAGTTGTACATGGGCAACAAACTGAGCGACGGCAAATTGCGCCTGCCAATGCTCGATGCCGCACGCCTCGCCGAACTCGAGAAAAGTTTGGAACTGCGCTGGTTTGGTGACAAGAAAATGCTTGACCTGGGCAGGAAATTACAGAATTTTGACGGTATCAAGATCGTGGACGTTCCAAAATCGCTGGTGGCAGATTTGCGCCACTATCAATTGCAAGGCTTGAGTTGGTTGCAATTCCTGCGCGAAAACGAACTCGGCGGAATTCTAGCCGACGACATGGGCTTGGGCAAAACCGTGCAAGCCCTGGCGCATTTCGCGCTCGAGAAACAAGAAAAACGCGCCAAACTGCCGATTCTGGTGATTGCCCCAACCAGCTTAATGACCAACTGGCGGCTCGAGTCTGAACGCTTCACCCCAAACCTGAAGGTACTTGTGCTTCACGGTACAGGGCGTTTTGATGATTTTGCCAGAATCGGTGAATTTGATCTGGTCTTGACCACCTACCCGCTGGTGCTTCGTGACCTCGAACACCTGAAAAAACACAAATACCACATGCTGGTCTTGGACGAGGCGCAAAACATCAAAAACGCCAAAAGTGGTGCCGCCAAAACCATTGCCAGCCTCAAAGCCAACCATCGTTTATGCCTGACAGGCACGCCGCTCGAGAATCACCTTGGCGAACTTTGGAGCTTGTTTCATTTCTTGATGCCAGGATTTTTGGGCGACGAGAAAAGCTTTAAAGAATTTTACCGCAACCCAATCGAGAAAAAAGGCGATAACCTGCGCCGCAATGCACTCGCCACGCGGGTCAAACCATTTTTATTGCGCCGCAGCAAAGCCCTGGTCGCGTCGGAGCTTCCCGCCAAAACCGAAATCATCGAACGCCTCGAGCTTGAAGGATCACAACGCGACCTGTACGAAACCCTGCGCACCAGTATGAGCGACAAAGTGCGCGAAGAAATCATGAAAAAAGGCTTGGCGAAAAGCCAGATTATGATCCTCGATGCGCTCCTCAAACTGCGCCAAGCCTGCTGCGATCCAAGGCTACTCAAACTCGAGGCAGCCAGAAAAGCCACCAACAGCGCCAAACTTGAATGGCTGCAAGAAAACCTGCCGCAAATGCTCGAGGAGGGGCGCAAAGTCTTGATCTTCTCGCAATTTGCCACGCTGCTGGGCTTGCTCGAGCTTGAACTGAAAACCATGAATGTGCCGTATTCGAAGTTGACAGGCGAAACCAAAGACCGTCCGCATCAGATTGATTCGTTTCAATTGGGCGAGAACAAAGTCTTTTTGATTAGCTTAAAAGCTGGCGGCGTGGGTTTAAACCTGACCGCCGCCGACACCGTGATTCACTTTGACCCGTGGTGGAATCCTGCCGCCGAGAACCAAGCCACTGACCGCGCCCACCGCATCGGGCAGGACAAACCCGTTTTCGTTTATAAGCTGATCGCCGAAGGCAGTTTGGAAGAAAAAATTTTGCTGCTTCAAGAACGTAAAGCCGAACTGGCACGCGGGATTCTCGAGGGTGGGCTTGCCTCGAGTACGGCGCTGACGAATGAGGATTTGAATTTCTTGTTCGCACCGTTGGAAGACTCGAGTGAGAAAAACTCGAAAAATTGATACCCAAATGCTCGAGATTCTGAAATTGGAATCTCGAGGCTGTGATGCACGTGCTAGGATTTTTTATGGCATTGGTGAAAAAATGAAAACAATCAAAACGGAGTTTTACCGTTATGGAAACACCATTGTTGCCTCGTACCGAAAAGCAGGTTGCCTTGGCGCTTATAGTCTTGCACCAAGCGCCCAACAATTCGAGCCAGGTCTTCAAATCCTGGCGATGATTGACTTTGACCGCAATGGTCTTGCCGAAAAAATTACACGTCAAGGCTTTATCCAAATCGCTCGAGAGCGTGGCATCAAAGAATTACCGTTGGAAATCATGACGCCAAAAAAAGCGGTTGATACCAAAAAACGCACCGCAAAAAAACCATCGAGTCAAGCGGTTGCCGCAACTTAAATCTCGAGCGCGGCATTGACGAATGAGGATTTGAATTTCTTGTTCGCGCCGCTTGGTGATTCAAGTTCACAAAATCCGAGTAGCGCAGAGAAGACGGCAAGAATTAAATCAATTCTAACCAAATTTCTTATTTTTCAAACCAATTCTCGAGCTTGAGTCCTTTACCCTTCAGAATCGAGTAGTCTGCCGTGTTACATGTCACAAACGTTGCATTCAAGAACAACGCATGAGCAGCAATTTTCATATTCTGAGCGCCATTTTCAATTTCATAGGACAGTGGCGTAAAGCGTTTTTCCAATGTGCGATCAAATGGAATCACCTGAATTTCTTGCAAGAATTCCTCGAGTGCTGCCTCCAACTCAGGCAGAGCTTTCGTAATCAAAAATTCTAAGTAAAGCCCATCAACAATAAGGCTCGATAGAGCAATCTGGTTGATGTTGTGTTTAGAAAAAGTTTCTTTGACCCTACGGGGTTTATTTTTAACGACATAAACACAAGTTTTCGTGTCCAGCATGTACTCTATTGCCATTAATTATTCCAATCTCGAGTTTCCTACCCGCTCGAGCGCAAATCATATCGTTCAATCATGGCGCGAACCACTCCGTTCGTCCAACCAAAACCGTCTTGCGCGGGGTACTCTCCTCCTCCAGCCTCGAGTTGCGTGTTTTCGACGTTGTACTTTTCCATCAACTGCCCTGTGCGTTGCCAGACTTGCTCTGCAATTCGCACAAAGCGCGTGGCAATCTCGAGCGCCAGGTCTTGAAAGCCGTATTGCTCGAGTCCGAGGCAGGCAATCCATTGCAAGGGTGCCCAACCGTTCGGCGCATCCCATTGCTGCCCCGCATAAGTTAGGGTCGTTATCAGTCCACCGTCTTTCAAAAAGTTCCTCTCGAGATTGGCAGCGACCCGTGCGGCTTGGGCAGGTGTGGCAAGTTTAAAGTACAACGGGAACACGCCCGCCATCGTCCAAGCTTGTCTGCGAGTACCTGTTTGATGATCGAGGTCAAAAAACCAGCCGTTCGTTTCGTCCCAGCAATGCTCGAGAATTGTGGTTTTGCGAGTTTGGGCAGCGCGGGTGTAA
>JANMUC010000799.1:0-1300 GCA_031391225.1 Deinococcales bacterium | reverse complement strand
GCGCAAGGCGTGCAAGTTCAGGATGCCCTGCCGACCCCGTTCACCTATGCCAGCACCGCGACCATCACGGCAACGGGTTCAACCCGAACCAGCACCACCAATCCAGCCGCCGCCAGCGCCAACCCCTTGTGGAGCGCCTGGGATTTGGCGGCGGGTCAAAGTTTGGTGATTCAATTTTCGGCAAACATTAACGCCGCAACGCCAGCGGTCTATCAAAACTCTGCCACGGTCAGCTATTTAGACCCGTTACGCACTGTTTCCACCACGACCATCAGCGCAACTTTTAACGGTAGTTTGGCTGGCAATACCGCCGATGATGTCACGGTCACACCTGCCGCCAATTTGGTGATCACCAAAACCGATGGGATCACCAACATTCAAGGGCTGGCACTGACCACCTACACCATCACGGTCAAAAACAATGGACCATCGGCGGTGACAGGTGCGGCATTCAAAGACCCCGTTGCCGCCAACATGGTCAAAACGGCGGTCAGTTGCACCTCGGCTTCGGGATGCCCTGTGGCTGCAAGCGTCACGATTGCGGCACTCGAGGGTGGCACGGGTATTTTGGTGAATTTAACCAACGGTCAAACACTCAGCTTTAGCGTCACCGTGGCATTGACCACGGCAACGGTCGGCGCAACAGTCACCAATACCGCCACAATCACGCCTCCGGCAGGCACTACCGATCCCAATACGGTTGGGGCAGGATCGCAGAATTCCATTTCTGATACCAATACAATCAACAACGTCCCACCACCAATCTTAAGTGGCAACGTTTACCTCGACAGCAATCACTCGAGTACCGTGAACCCCGGCGAACCTGGCATTGCGGGTGTCACCATAACCTTACAACCAGCCGCAGGACCAAATATTATTGTGGTCACCAATGCCAGCGGCGCGTACACCAGCAGTGTCGCACCGAACATGGCGTACACGATCATCGAAACCGACCTGGCAGGTTATATTTCCACGACCTCCAATACGTTAAACGTTGCGGTACTGCTGACCAATATCATCAATCAAGACTTTTTGGATTACCGAGGCTCGAGAATCAGCGGTACAGTCTTCAGGGACGACGGCTACGGCAACACCACCAACACCCTGACCGCCAACGATGCGCTGCAAAACAACCTCGAGTCAGGACTTTCGGGCGTTGCCGTCAGTGTGCTGAGCGGTACGACCACGATTGACGCAGCCCTGACCGACGGGAGCGGAACGTACACCCTCTGGATTCCTTTTGGATCAGCCAGCAGCCTGAATTTGGTTGAAACACTCAATCAATACGCTGCGACGGGCA
>JANMUC010000763.1:0-8520 GCA_031391225.1 Deinococcales bacterium | reverse complement strand
GGTTCGGGAGAAGCAACTCGATGCTCGGATTCTCGAGTTGCGGGGCAAAGTTGCAATATCTGTGGTTAAAACACAGCGTCTAACCGAAGATTACACTGTTTCTCAAGAAGCGTATAAGGCTTTGAAGCAAAAGCTTTCTGATTTAAGACTCGAGCAAGCTTCAGTTGGAAACTTGGCGCAAGTGCTGGTCGAAGCATATCCACCATCCAGAAAATCGAATCCTGGTAGCACTCCCGTTTTGATTGCTGCTGTATTGGGTTTGTTGATCGGTTTGCTGGTTCCATTTTTAATCGAAGCCCTGAAAGAACCAACCAAAGTTCAGGTTATTGGTATGGGCTTAGATCGTCAAGCGAATCCGGCAGATTAAAATACTTGAGCATATAACAAGTGCATCATGAACAGTGGTGCACTTTTTTGTTGCATTTGTGGCGTAGGTTGTCAAAGCATTGACTGTCTTCCATGTACGATACCAATATGTTCAACTCACAACCCACCTTATCTCTAACTCGAGTTTTGGTGTGGGCGTTTTTTGTGGTGCATTTGCTGGCTCAACCGTTTTATTCACTGTTGCCTGATTCGCTCGAGCCGATTGGGAGTTTGGTGATTGTTGTTGCTTTTGCTCTGTTTTCGTTTTCGCATTTGTGGGTGTCTCGAGGCTCGAGGGCGGCGTTCGGTTTGTTGCTGGTGTGTTTTGTGGTGGCGGGTGGCAGTGAGGTGCTCAGTGTTCACACGGGTGTGCCTTATGGTTGGTATTCGTATACTTCTAAGCTTGGCGTGGGTGTTTTCGGTGTTCCTGTGCTTGTGCCTGTCTGCTGGTTGATGATGGCTTATCCTGCCGCTCGAGTGGCAGTTTTAATTGCGCCTTTGCGTTTGACAGTGCCAGTGGCGGCGCTCGCGTTAACCGCCTGGGATGTCTTTTTAGACCCTCAAATGGTGCGCACTGGGTATTGGGTCTGGGCGCGTCAAGGCGAATATCTTGGTATTCCGCTCGAGAATTATGCGGGTTGGTTTGTGACGGCGTTTCTTGTTTTTGCCTTGTTTTTTAGGTTTTTTCCGCCACAGCCGCCTCTCAGAACCGATTGGTTTGGAACTTTGCCTGTGGTGGCTTACGTTTGGACTTGGTTTGGCTCGAGCGTGGTGAATTTGTTCTGGTGGGGGCAGCCTGTGGTGGCGTTGGCGGGTTTTGTCTGTATGGGGGTTTTTGCAGTTCCTGCCGTTTTAAAACTCCTACGGCGTCCACCCGTTCGATTGTTGAGGTTGGGCAATGCTTGAAGCCTTAACGCATCCAATTTTGACGCCATTGGTGCGCAGTTACCTTGTGTCCACGGTGCGTGGACATTTTGCCGATCTGCGGGTGCAACTCGAGCAACCCTTGTTGCCAGTGCCAACAATCTTTTTTGCCACGCATCAAAGTTGGTGGGATGGTCATTTGATTTTGGCGCTCAGTCAATTTTTGAAGCTCGAGTTTCGGGTGTTGATGCTGGAAGAGAATTTGATGAAGTACGGTTTTTTACGCTATGCGGGTGCGTTTGGGGTGGACCGTGCCAGTGTCGCCAGTGTTCGTGGCGCGTTGCGGTACTCGCGGGCGCAACTCGAGCTTGATGTGCCGAGAATGGTCTTAATGTTTCCATCGGGTGAGATCTTGAGTCCTTTTGCGCGTCCTTTGGTGTTCGAGTCTGGGTTGGCAAGTTTGGTCTTGTTGTGCCAAAAGGCGGGTGTCAAGGTTCAGCTTTGTCCTCTCGCGATGCGGCTCGAGCACGGTTTAGAGGCGCGTCCGAGTGCTTTTATACGGGTTGGTGCGTCGTTTGATGTCAGTGAAGTCGATGTCAGTGAAGTTAGTGTCTCGAGTTTGACCAAAGCGCTTTCTGGCGAATTGACTGTGCAGGCAGATCGTTTGCATCAGGATTTGTTATACGATCATCTCGAGGGTTATGTGCGGATTTTGCATGGTTTGCCGAGCGCCCAACAGGGTTGGGATGCCGTGCGGCGCACGCTGGGGATTCGGCTATGAGCCTCGAGTTTGGTTTGTTGCTGCTCCTCGGGTTTCAATGCGCTTTTGCGTTGTTGAACTTGCCCTTTTTTGCTCCTTTGAGGCGAAAAAATAAAATCATGCCCCAAACAATGTCTCGAGTCAGTGTGCTGGTGCCAGCCCGAAATGAGGCTGGCAATTTGGAGCGCCTTCTGAGTTCATTAAAATCCCAAGATGACCAAAACTTTGAAGTCATCGTTTTGAACGATCACTCGAGCGACGGTACTTTAGAGGTGGTGCAGCGTTTTGCCAAAGAGGATTCTCGAGTGGTGGCTTTGTCTGGTCGGGACTTACCGAGGGGCTGGCTTGGCAAAAATTTTGCCTGCCATCAGTTGTCTGGTGCCGCCAATGGCGAGATTCTGATTTTTACCGACGCCGATACGCATTGGGCGTCTGACGGTGTTCGTTTGATTCGTCAGGCGTTTGAACGCACCCAAGCCGACGCGTTAAGTGCTTGGCCCGAACAAGACTGCCATGATTCACTCTCGAGTTTGATTCAACCCTTGCAGCAATGGAGTTTGATCACGTTTTTGCCGATGTGGTTTGTGCCAATTCGGGCGTTTCCTTTGGCGGTGGCGGCGAACGGTCAATTGCTCTGCTTTCGCAAAAATATGTACCAAAAAATTGGCGGTCATGCGGCGGTTCGTGGCAGTGTGATCGAGGACATGAGTCTGGCACGACTTGTCAAACGAAACGGCGGTAAGTTTGTTTTACTGAATGCCGTTGGGGTTGTGCGAACCTTTATGTACTCGAGTTTCTGGGAAACTTGGGCGGGTTATGCCAAGAATGCGTATCCCGCGTTTGGTGCGAATTTGCTGGCGTTGTTTGGCGTCTTGGGTTTTAATTTGATGTTGTTCGTGCTGCCTTGGATATTGTTAGTGGTTAAACCCAACCTCGAGACTGGATTGCTGGTACTGCTTAGCCTGTTTCCACGGTTTCTTTCCGATGTGGTATCGGGTTATAGCTGGCGGCTTTTTGTCTTTCATCCCGTCTCAGTGCTGGCTTGGATGGCGATCAGTATTCAAAGTGTTCTTTGGTACGGGGCAGGTCAGGTGCGTTGGAAAGGCAGGGCTTACGACTTGCGTCAACCTTCCAAACCCCCTCAATCGGTATCCCTGCTCGAGACATCCGAACATCCAAGGCAAAAGCGTTCTTCGTGAAGTCGCTCGAGGTGGTGGTGATTGGTGCTGGGGTTGGTGGTTTGGCGGCGGCAATACGTGCGGCATCATTGGGACATCACGTTCGGGTGATTGAATGCCTCGAGCGCGTTGGGGGCAAGCTTAACCTGCTCGAGCTGGATGGTTTTCGGTTTGATACAGGTCCCAGTTTGGTGACGCTGCCTTGGGTGTTTGAAGAACTTTTTGCGGCGGCTGGCGAAAAACTCAAGAATTATCTTGAACTGGTGCGTCTCGAGCCTGTCTGTCGGTATCAGTTCGCGGACGGTACAGGTTTTGATGCCTTTGCCGACCTGCCGCGCATGATGGACTCGCTTGAGGCGTTCAGTCTTGGCGCGGGCGAGGATTTCAACGCGTTTTTTGGTCACGCGGCGCGGGCGTGGCGTGGTTCACGCAAACCTTTTCTCGAGTCCGCGATTGCCAGTCCGTGGGATTTTGTTAAGAATGGTGTACCGTGGATGGATTTGACGGCATTGTTACCAATTCCGAACCTGCACGGTCTGGCAAAGCGTTACTTTCGTGATCCCAGAATGCAGCAGTTTATTGGACGTTACGCCACCTACACAGGCTCGAGTCCGTATCTTGCCCCTGGTACGTTGTCAACCGTTTTGTATTCCGAGTACGCTTATGGCGCTTGGTACGTCAAAGGCGGTTTGTACCAGATTGGCGTGGCGCTCGAGAAACTGGCACGAAAGTTGGGCGTGCAATTCGAGTTTGGCGTAGGCGTGTCTAAGATTTTACTCGAGGATGCTACGGATGTTGTGATGCCCGACAGAAAACGCTTTGAAGTCGAGGGCGTGCAACTCGAGGATGGACGAAAACTTCTGGCAGACGCCGTGATTTGCAATGCCGATGCCGCACACTTGTACACCGATTTGCTCGAGAAAGATTTTGACCCGAGGCACAAAAAACTCGAGCCGAGTTTAAGCGGTTTTGTCATGTTGCTGGGTTTGGAGGGTCAAACCCCGAACTTAGGGCATCACAATATTTTCTTCTCGAAGAATTACCCGCTCGAGTTTAAACAGATTTTTGAGGATTTGCAGGCGGTGACCGACCCCACAATTTACGTGACCATCTCGAGCAAATCTGACCCGAGCCAAGCGCCCAAGGGCATGGAAAACTGGTTTGTGTTGGTGAATGCGCCGCCGACAGGGCGTGTCAACTGGCAAGAATACGCTGAAGGGTATTCAAATTTAATTCTTGAGAAACTTGCTGGCTATGGGGTGGACATCCGTGAGCGCATTCGGGTCAAACAAATCATGACCCCAAGCGACCTCGAGACACGCTACAGGGCTTTTCGGGGCGGTATTTACGGTACCAGTTCAAACAGCATCAATAGCGCGTTTTTGCGCCCTCAGAACCGCTCCAAAAAACTGCGCGGCTTGTATCTTGCCAGCGGCAGCGCCCATCCTGGCGGCGGTTTGCCACTGGTGATGCTTTCGGGCAAACTGGCAGTCGAAATGATGACCGAGGATTTCACAAACTGAGCAAAAAAACCACGGTCTTCTCTTGTGGCAAACGCAATACTGTACTCGAGTTCTTTGAACTTACTGATTTGTGCGCTAAACTTCTGGCAAACGCTGGGTTATCGTCGCAGGGTTCAAACAGGAGGCTGCCCATGACCACAATGCCAATCAATTCGAGTACCACCGAAAAACCGCTAATCTCGAGCCGAGGTTTGTGGTTGATCTCGCCTTTTTACGATTTGACGTTTATTATTTTCTCGAGCGTGTTGTTGGTCGTACCTCATTTTGCCTCCTTACTGGCAAATCAAATCTCGAGTTTTAGCACCATCAACAATTTTCAAGGGATTTTTACGCCCAACGTGATTGTTGACTTGTTGGTGACCGCTTTTATTGGTGGTCCACATTTATTTGCGACTTACACCATGACTTTTATGGAACCCAATTTTCGTAAGCGCTACAGCAAATACACTTGGGGATCACTGTTAATGCCGGTTTTGGTAATCACCCTGGCAATCATCAATCTCACTTTGCTGGTCACAATTTTCTTCTTCTGGGCGAGCGTTCACGTGATTCATCAAGCCGCGTATATTGCCGATTCGTACCGTTTTAAAGACCCGCGCACTTCGGCACCAGAACTCAAACGCGCCCAGGTGATCTCGAGGGTGATCGATTACGCGCTGCTGCTGACCAGCCTTTATCCGGTGGCAACGTACCGCTTTACAGGTACGCCGTTTGTGATTAACGGTCATGATTATTCTGGCGCGTTTGAAACCGGCGGACGGGCGTTGTTGTTCCCAGATTTCTTGAAAGTGGACTGGCTTGGACCGCTGGCGCTCGGCGCGTACATCGTCTGTTTGCTGGCTTTTGTGGTCAAAACCATTTGGGAGGCTCGAGTTGGCTTGTTTCACTTGCCCAAGACCTTGCACATGACTTTGGCTTCAATCCTTTTTTTCTTAACGCCAATGCTTGCCAACCTCGACGTGGCGTTTCAAGGCTTGAACGTCTGGCATTCGTTCCAATACCTGGCGGTGGTTTTATTCTTAAACCGTGTCCGCTCTGAACGCGGTTTAATCGGATCAGAATTTGTCGCCAAAGTCTCGAGCAACGGACGCAGCTTGTACTGGTTGTGCTTTTTGTTCACGCTTGGCGCAGGACTAACCTATGTTTTAATGCGCGGTATTTTAATTTTGACTGGAAGTTGGGCGAATGACCCGATGCAGCAGCATTATTTCGCCTTTTACAGTGTTATTCTGTCGGCGCTTTTGATCCATTATTATTTTGATCATTTCTTGTTCTTGCAAGTCGACGACGTGATTACCCCGAAGTGGACGTAGACAAAAGAACCCCTCCGAAGCTCGAGCCTCGGAGGTTCTTTTAAAAATGGTTTAGAACGAGAATGTACCGCTACCAGCACCAAGTTTGATCGAAACTGTGCAACCTGGCAAGGCTGGAGAGGTTGCAATATTGCTGGTGACCGTTGCGGTGTTGGGTGTTGGAACGGTAGTCAGGATATTGATGGCTTTACCGAGGTCAGCAAAGCTGAATTTGAGGTCGCTGGCAGACAATCCGCTGATGACACCTGTGGTCGGATTAACGCTAAACGAAACGGTTGGCAGAGTTGCCGACAGTGTACGGTCAGGCTTGGAGGTGTCGTCTGAAAGGTTTACGATAAGGTTTGAGACCGTGATTTGAATGCTGGTTTGTCCGACAGCAGCGGCACAACCTTGGGAAAATGTTGCGTTGGCGAGTTCCAAAGCAATGTCAGCTTTGGTTGGTGTGAGTGGAAGGGCTGCAATGTCAGCAAAGGTTGCCGATACGTTGGCAGTTCCAGTTCCAGGCACGCGGGTTGATACCGAACTGGAAGTTGCGCTCAAGACTGAACTGGTCAGAACAGCGTCTTTAAGACCAAGCGGATTGGCAACGGTTTGGGCGGGGATCAAACCGCAACCAGCCAAAAGGGTGCTGGTACCAACTGCCAAAAGTGACGCGAAAACGATTTTCTTCATAAGTCTCCTTAATCACCCTCGGGAAGAGTTGAACCGCCGTTGATACCGTGCCTGAACGTTTTCCTCGAGTATGAGATTTCATTCTAAACCCGAGTTTGCACTTTTGCTTGAAAAAACCAGCATAGCATAATATAGAATTTTAAATTAATGTGTTTCTAGCGGTGTTTTTTCCGCAGTGCCTCGAGACGGTTTTTGAGTTTTTCTTCCCAACCTTCATTGCCAAGCTCGAAAAAAACTTGATGCTCGAGTTCATCGGGCAGGTAGGTTTGGTTAAAACTGCCCTCAATGTCATCAAAATAATAGGCGTAACCTTGCCCATAACCCAGTGTTTTCATATATCCCGTTGGGGCGTTGCGCAAATGCAGTGGTACGCCGTAACTTGGGGCTTCTTTAGCGAGCTGCATGGCGCTGCTCCAAGCGGTGTAAACACTGTTGCTTTTTGGGGCGAGCGCCAGGTAGGTCACGGCTTGTGCCAAAAAGAGTTCGCCCTCTGGCGATCCCAAAAAATCGACGGCTTGATAAGAGGCAACGCAGAGCTTGAGGGCGTTCGGGTCAGCCAAGCCCACGTCCTCGGCGGCAATACGCACGATTCGGCGTGCCAAGTACAGTAAATCTGCGCCGCCCGCGATCATGCGTGCCAACCAGTACAAACTGGCGTCCACGTGTGACGCCCGAACGCTTTTATGAAGCGCCGAGATCAGGTTGTAAAACTCTTCGCCGCCCTTGTCCATCGCGGGTATTTGAGCGCCCAGCGCTTCACGCACGGCGGCAACCGTAATCACATCAGCACTCTGTGCGGCAACCTCGAGCGCGGTCAAGGCTTTACGGGCATCACCATCGACTGCCACAGACAATGCCGCCAGCGCTTCGGGTTCGGCGGTCACCCCAGGCAAACCTCGAGGGTCAACCAGTGCTTTCTCAAGCAAGCCCAAAATATCCTGACTCGAGATTGGCTCGAGTTTGAGGGTTCTGGCTCGAGAACGTAGGGCGGGGTTGACTTCAAAACTCGGATTTTCGGTGGTTGCGCCAATCAAAGTCAGCAAGCCACTTTCGACGTGGGGCAGCAGGGCATCTTGTTGGGCTTTGTTAAAACGGTGAATCTCATCCAGGAACAAGACGGTTTTGCGTCCGTAATCGCGGTTTTTCTTGGCGTGCTCAGTCACATCGCGCACGTCTTTGACACCAGCGCCAACGGCAGATAGCCCAAAAAATTCTGCGCCCGTCGAATGGGCGATTAGCCTCGAGAGCGTGGTTTTGCCCGTGCCTGGCGGACCCCAAAAGATCAGGCTTGAGAGTCGGTCACGCTCGAGCATCAACCGCAAGGGCTTGCCAACACCGACCAGATGCTGCTGCCCAACCACTTCAGCCAGGGTTTGCGGACGCATTCGTTCGGCAAGCGGTGCACCCAGTGAAAAAAGAGAACTCGAGCCAGTCATGGCTCGAGTTTAAGCTATTGTTCTGTGCTTAAAATTTAGGGTTTGAAAGCGCTGACGCCACCCATTTTCTTGAGTTTGGCTTCCAAATCTGTGGTTTTGGCACTTGGTTTTGATTTTGCATCGCCAGGAAGTGTACCAGCCACCACCTCGAGCACGTCTTTAAAACCGTCTTTGTCCGAATCTGCATTTTTCTTCAAGAGATCAAACAGAGCTTGATTGACACCAGCCGAGGTTGCCATCTGTGTTTTTAAAGCCTGTCCAAAACCGTTCCAGCCTGCACCACCAAAAGCGTTGACATGACAATACTGTCAACCTGCTTTGTTGGCGGCGGGGTTCTTCTCGAGATTTAATTGGTATAAAGCAATTGGCAGGTACGTTCTACGGGCGCTGGTAATTTGCGTGCCAGCG
>JANMUC010000746.1:0-9706 GCA_031391225.1 Deinococcales bacterium | reverse complement strand
TACTGGTGGCGGCTGGACGGAAAATCAAACCGAGTACAACCTGGCGCAACCCGTCCGTGCCAATTTCGAGCGTGAACTGGCACGCGTGGCGCTCGAGTACGGCATCGGCGTGATCCCGTACAGCCCACTCGCCGCAGGCTTTTTCACAGGCAAGTACCGTCGCGGTCAACCCCTGCCCGACAGCGTTCGCGCCAGCGGCATTGGCTCGAGTCGCATGAACGACCAAAACCTTGACACCGTCGAAAAACTGCTCGAGATTGCGGCGCGTCACAACAGCACCGCCACCAAGGTTTGCCTCGCCTGGATGATGGCGCAACCCTTCATGACCGCGCCAATTGTTGGTGCGAACAACACCACACAACTCGAGGATTCGCTGGGTGCAGTGGATTTGGTGCTCTCAGACGCAGAGATTGCAGAGATTTCCACGGTTTCGGATTGGACGCGGGCACGCACCGAACTCGAGCAATAAATCAGTAAAACAATTCGTTAACCGCAAATGTCCAGCCTGAAACGGCAGGTTCGGCGCTTGCGGTTTCTTTTCTCTTGAAAACAGTTGGTGTGTACGGCATATCTGCTCGGTAACTGCGAATCACTTCCTCACCGAGTAAATCAACATCCCAGACCACCAAAGTTCCGCAAGCAAAATAATCGGCACGCTTTTGAGCCATTGACCGTTCTGCCCTGTCTCCGTAATCATTTTCGCTTCGGACTTCAACCGCAAAAACAGGTGCGCCCTCTAAAAACCGCATTCCGTTCGTTTGACCCGTAAAAAAACTGGCATCAGGACTGAACGATTCACGGTGAGGCAGGTGCACGGCAAAACCAACATTGTCGGTATAAGCCCGCCCAGATTTGGTTTTGCGTTCAAACATCAAAAGTGAAGCAAAAACACTGCCCGCCCCGCGATTTGGCATGTCCCCAGTTGGTGGCATAATAACAAGTTCTCCTTGCACCAACTCAGCTTTACCTGAAAAGGCATACAAATCACGGATTGTCGCTCGAGTCGCTGTTGTCATATTGACCTCGTTCGTCCCATAGATTTTACCACGCAATCTCGAGCTTGAACACCACAAAAATTCTAATTCAAACGCATTCCGTACAAAAAAGAAAACACGTGCTCCTCGAGTTTTACAAAGCCCAAATGTTCGTAAAAGGCAATCGCATTGAGGTTTCTTTTACTGACTCCAAGATGCACACCTTCAACCCCCAATTCGCGCAATCGCTCGAGAAACACCATCATAATTTTGCGCCCCATGCCTTGCCCTTGCACTCGAGGCAGCAAATCAATATGCAAATGCGCGGGGTACAATTCCGTGTTTTCATCCACGTGATAACCCTTTTGAATCAACTCGAGCAACCAGATTTCAGTCGGCAAACTCGAATCTTTTAGAACATATTTTGAGCGCAGTGGCGGCAACCAAACCGTGTTCATGAACGTTTCAAAAGCGCTTGAATCTCGAGTGCCGAGTACATAACCGCAAGCACCCATTTCATCGGTCAGCACAAACGTCAGATCAGGCTCGAGGATTGGATAAGGTGCGGCGAAAAAATCTCCGACCATGTTCGGATCGGTATACAAATGCGTACCGTCGTGACCGTTGTCACCCGTCAGCAAGCAAATTCGGTACAGGTCTGGCAGGAATTCTGGGCGGTAAGGTTCGATTTTGAAGGTCATGGATTTATAGTAGCTCGAGTGACCAGATTTTAGGGATAGGCGACGGGCAAGAACCGTTCTGGGATTTCCCATATCACCAATTTCAAATTCTTGGGCAGTGCTTTTAAAAATTCCCGCATTGGGGTGATCGGACCTTTGCCTTCGAGCGCTAAATTGAGCACATCGGTTTGCAACTCGAGTTTTAATGCGCCGTCAAAATTGAATTTCGGGTTGGCGCTGTAACTTGTGCCGACCAAAGCCACTTCGATTTTGGAATCGCCAAACAAACCTGCGCCAGCGTTTTCAGTGCCTTCGATAATCGGTGTCTCGAGTTGGTCTGGGCTGGGTTTTGCCGAAAAACTGGCAAGCGGTATAAATTTCAGTAAATCGCCTTCATGCGGCGTGACTTTGCCAGGTTTTTGCGTAAAAACTTGAGGTTGAAACTCGAGCAAAGGTTTAACTACTTCAGCCACAGCCTGCGCCGCCACTCGAGCACCGTTTGGAGTCCAGTGCGTATCGGTTTTTAAAAACATTGAATTTTGAGCTTTCATGGCGTTCAAAAGATTGGGCGCGATCACACCTTTGGCATGTAAACCTGATAAGAATTTTAAGTACACATCATCCCAATACTTCGGGCGCACATACCGTCCCAAATGCGCTGGATAGACTCGAGCTTTGGCGGGAATAAGAACTATTACCAGTTTGATTCCTACATTCTCGAGTGCGGTTTTGACTTGCACGATGTACTCGAGTTTGTCGGCGATTTCTGCGTCAAAATTCTTCGGGCGTTCAAACTCTTCACTTGAGTAAAACCAACCATCACTGCCCACCAACACACCTTTGCGCCCATTTTGAAATACTCCAAACTCGAGCGATCCCCAAACATCAATCGCAGCCTGACGAAGTGGGAAGGCTTTCTCGAGATTGGTTTCCAAAGCCTTGCTTCGCGCACCATTGAGCACGGTTTTATCGGTTTGATTTTCCGTCCAGCCGCCACCAGTAACGGTCAAAACCAGACCAGCCGCAACCGTTGCTAGCAGCACCAAAGCATTCAAATTAAAAACTCGAGATTGCATCATGAAAACCTCAAAATTGAAAGTACAAAAATGGCGAGAAACTCTGCGACAACATCCTCGAGAGGCTGATGATGAATAAAATTGGGATCAACCACAAGCCCCAAGTGACTCGAGGGTTGTTTTGACTTGCCCACCATGCACCCACATACGTTGTCACGAATGCTGCAATTAAAGCCGCGACCTCGAGTCCTGTGATTTGAAATGCCAGTGAATCTGAAACACCAAGACCGTTCAAACCAATCATGCCTTTTAACACTTGAGTTGCCGCCGTCATATTTTCGCTGCGAAAAAACACCCAACCGATGACCACCAAAACCATTGTGCCTGGAATGGTCAACCACGAGCTAAGCGGCGCTCGGCGACCTTTAAGCGCTCGCTCGAGTGCCAAAATGCCACCATGCCACGCGCCCCAAATGACAAACGTCCAATTTGCGCCATGCCACAAACCACCCAAAACCATTGTTGTTGTTAAGTTAAAGTATGTTCGCGCCGTACCGTAACGATTGCCGCCCAAAGGAATGTACAAGTATTCACGCAACCAACTGGAGAGACTGATGTGCCAACGCCGCCAAAATTCGGTGATCGAACGGCTGGCGTAAGGATGCCAGAAATTCTCGGGGAATTCAAAACCCATCATGAGCGCCAACCCGATTGCCATGTCTGAATAACCAGAGAAATCAAAGAAAATTTGCATGGTGTACGCCAAAGCACCCAACCACGCATCAAGAAGTGTGGGATTCTCGAGCAAGAACGCCGCATCGGCAAGTGGGGCGATTGTGTCAGCCAACAGCACTTTTTTCGTAAAACCCAGCATGAACCGTGTCGCGCCCCTCGAGAAACGATCCCAAGAATGAACTCGAGCACGAAATTGTTCTGCCAGCAGGTGATAACGCAACACCGGACCCGCGATCAGGTGCGGGAACAACGCGATAAACGCCGCAAAATCAATGATGTTCTGCGTTGGGCGAGCCTCATGGCGGTAAATGTCCACCAGGTAGGAAATGGCGTGAAAAATAAAGAACGACAAGCCAATCGGCAAGATCACAGGCGTCCAAGAGACTGCGTCAACACCAAGTTTCTCGAGCATTGAATTAAACGATGCAACACCAAAATTGGCGTACTTAAAATATGCCAGCGCCAGCAAGTTCAAGCTGACCGCGAAACTTAGAAGCCTAAATTTAACTCGAGCATCCTGGGTTTTTTCGATTTGAAGCGCGAACCAGTACGCCACGACGGTAATGGCAGCCAGCAAGACCAGAAAATCCACGCGCCACCAAGCATAAAACGCGTAACTGCCCAATAAAATCAAGAATGATCGAAACTTGAAGTGGATCAGGTAATACAACGCCAGAAAAACGGGGAGGAAAACAAATAAGAAAATACCGCTCGAGAAAACCATACCAGATTACTCCGTGGGTTTTAAACTGCTGAAATTGCAAACCCGCACGTCCAAACCGCCTTGGGTCACGTGACTGGTATCAAACTCGAGATCACCCAATCCATTGCGAAAACAGCGCCATAAAACATCTGACGGGCAGAGACAAAACCCGATCAACACACCGCCAGTTTCTCGAGCTTCGAGCGCCCATTCCCGAACTTTTAAACCCAAATCGCTGAACAGTTTTTCGACATCGGTTTCTTGAGAAAGCCGCAAACCGTACGGCGGGTGAAGCGGCATGAGCGTGATTGCCCCAGGTTTGACGATTTCAGTGTTTGGGACTTGAAAAATATCTTTTAACAAGGCTGAGATTTTGGGTAGTTGCAAACCAAAATCCTCGAGAATTTCAGTCACGTTTTCAAGGTTTTGCTCGAGTTCATGAAATTGCTTGCGGTTGTTTTCGATGAAAGTTAACTCTGGCAGTTTGGCTTCGGCGGCAGCACGGTTGATGCGTTTCTCCCACCAGTTTTGGGAGGCATCGGTTGGGTGCGCAAGATATTTCCAGGCTCGAGGAATCTGAGGCTCGAAATCGGCTCGAGTAGCATTCCAAATGCTGGGCGGCAAATCAAACAGTGAATGCCAAGCTTCAACGCCCAACGTGCCACTGCCCGCGAACGGCACAACCACTTGGGTTGCTTGCAAAGCTCGAGGCTCGAAGGCTACAAGACGTTTTAAGACCGCACTCGCTAAATCTTCGCGCAATGTGGCAGGAGTTCCCGTTAAAGCCCGCCAACCGCGTTTGTGCAAGGCATCAGACCCCAAACTCACCCGAACCCGCAAACGATCCGCGCCAGTCTCGAGTTCGATACGGGTAAACGAAACATCTCGAGCATCATCTTCAGATAAAATCTGATAACCGCGCACGCTGAAAAATTCCTCGGCAATCTCTTGCAAGCGCCCAGCATGAGTCAACACGCCATTTGCCGCGTCTGCCCGAATCTCGAGCGTACAACCAGGCTCGAGCAAATCTTTGAACGGCAATTTCCCAAGTGCCAGCGGCACATCAGACCAGGATTTCACAGTCACAGACAAAAACGCCAAGCACAAATCATGCACGGTGCTCAGACGCGCCGCGAGTTCGCACGCCAACTCCCATGAGGCGTTCCGTACCCGCACAAAACCTCGAGCGACCTCGACACTGGCAGCAAACTTGTGCGGTTTCCAAGGTGAGGCAATGATCGCACTCGCGTCTGCCGCAACTTCGGGTAGCGTTCCAGGCGAACCGTACAACTCGAGCGTTAAAGGTCTGGAGGTGATGACGTTCATGACCCAGAGCCTACCGCGTTTGCCGTTAAGACAAAATGAAATCAAGCTCGAGAATGGCAACCTGCTCGAGCAATACTTACTTTTCGGGTTTTACCAACCGAATTTCGCCCAGAGTTTCGGGTAAATCGCAGGACATTTTTCCTCGTCCGCTTCGCCATCTGTGCTCCAAAGCTCGAGATCACCGAGTTTGCTTTGATCGTAAAGAAGGGTTTTGACTTGTGCATAAAAGTCGTCTGATTCCAAACCCGTTTTGGCTTCCCAAACCCGTCCTGCAACGCCCAGAATGTCTTCGTTCTCGAATCCAAAATCAGCTTCGGCATCTTCAGAGACAACATCTGCCAGCGAATCTGGATTCTCGAGTGCAGCTTCAAAAACTTTGCGTCCTTGAGCAATAACCCAACCACGAAAATAATCAAAACCGTCATCCGAACAGCCACCATTCATCAAAAATCCTGCGCCCCACAAGTCAGCACGGTATGAAAGGGTGTGCGCTTCTCGAAAGAGATTGTGAAACTCGAGCAATTGCGCTGGTTCAAGTTTCTCGAGTGCCGATTCGAGGGCTTCCATTTGCGCTTCGGTGTCGCCGTCTGCTTGTTGGTGTGAGGTTTCAATAATGTTCCAAAAATCATTTGCAGTCATGTTGCTCCTGAGTTCAATTTGATATTCTGTAATGAACGTAATCATATCATGGGTTCGTTAAAACTCCTGAATGCTCCATTTCAACAACCGCAATCCGCTCGAGCAGAACTTGCTTTTCAGCCTCATCTCGAGATTTATTCTTCGCACGCCGCAAAAACTCGAGCGACTTTGCAGCATTGCCCAATTGCGTGTACAAATCCGCCAATTGAAGCAACTCTGGAATCGATCCTTCAAACGAACCCAGCATTTCGCTAATCTCGAGGTTGGCTTGTTTGACTGCACGGCGTTTATGACGACATGAAATACACTGTTTGGGTTCGGAGTAAGTCAAAAACTCGAGCGTCTCGTACCAATACGCTTGCTCAGTTGCCGCAAACACAAATTCGTTTCCACAATCCGAACATTTTTTGACTTCATCAACATAAGCAAATTTTGGCGAGTTGTACCCGTAAGTCTGCAACCACGGTTTTGCCTCGAGCGCCCGCCCTGCTTTGATGCAGGCTTCACACGCCCAACTTAACCAACGGTGTCGCGCTGCGTTCACGCTCCAACCCACCTCGAGATTTGACCAATGCGGTGCTTGTACCTGCATCAGCAATTCAATCCTGAGTGGCGAATCGGTTTTGGTCACGGCTCGAGCTTCATAACAACACGGACAAATCAAATCTGGCACTCGAGTTTTAGGTTTTTTGCCAGGTGAAGCCGCTCGAGATGTGGTTTTGAGTTGTGCTTTGCGTTTGCCGCCCATGAAAGAAGTTTACTGATTTCCGAGCATTTAGACTGATCTCGAGGTTTTAGGATTGTAAAACTCGAGCAGGGCAGTTCTTGTCTTCAGACCACTAAAAGCTAAACTGGCTTTTCGAGCCATAAAGTAACGCCAAGTCCCATCAATCCCAGCGCAAATAGGGTACGGAATGCAAGAAAGATGGCGGTGATTTCCTGACCCCTCAAAAAGACAAAACCAATAAAGCCCAGCAGTCCAATCAGAAGCGGTAACCAGCGCCAACGGTTGAGTATCGGCTGGCGCAAATTGAGAATCCCAAACCAAATCAGACCCGTCAGCGAGAGCAGCAAGCCAATCACCACCAGACCAAACAGACCCTCGATAAAAGGCAGCGCATCCACCAAAACGGACATGAAACCAAAATGCCCAAACGCCAAAACAATGCCGCCACCACTGAACAAGCGGAGCGCATTTCTGCCCGACTTTCCCACACGCCGAGAATAAAATTGGTAAAACGCGACGTATCCAATGGTCAGGCTCACTTGCCCCAACAGAATCAACGCCGGACTCTGATTGGAAATGACATCGGGCATGGTGCGTCCAAGAAACAAACGGCTCATGTCGTTGAGCTTGTTGACCAGGAAAAGCAAGTTCCCAAGTGCGAAAATTGCGCCACCCCATCGGTGGTCAATACGTTCTGATCTTACAGACGCAATCATTTTGTCTCCTTTCAAAGACTTACAAATGACCACACCAACTTTGACTGTGCTGCTCGAGATTTATGGTGCATCCGTGTGCATCATTTCGTCAAGTCCTGGTTTGGACTCGAGATTGACCTAACCAAGCATGTGCTTCTGCATCAGAAGTTCAATCCTGAGCGGCGCTACCTTCTCACTCACGGCTCGAGATTCACCACAACACGGGCAAATTAAATCTGGCACTCAAGCTTTGGTTTTTTTGCCAGATGATGCCGCTCGAGATGTGGTTTTGAGTTGTGCTTTGCGTTTGCCACCCATGAGAGGAGTTTAGCAAATTTCAAATTATTCTGACTGAAACATTAATCATCTTGAGCGATATGCACAAAACAAGATTATCTAAACATCCGCAGAAAATTGTTTGACATATTTACTAAATACTTTTTGAAACTTGATTACTTTTTCAAGCATCCATGAGTGATAAAATTGCCAACTTGATTGATCCAATAAATCGCCTTTGCTTGAAAGTTTTATTCTACTTGCTTTTTTTGCTGGTAATTCTTCCCAAATTAACTTCTCTTGCAATTCACTTTCAATTTTTTCTTTATTTTGATAAAGTGATATAAAAAGATTTTTAGAGCCTGGTATATATACCTCGCAGGCTATTTGTTCTGATTGACTATTAATTGAAACAGCAAGATTAGCATTTGAAGAACCGAAGCTGATATCATACCAATGTTGAGGATATGCTTTTCTCAATTTTATTTTTCCGTCATTATCCTGTACATATTCTTTAAATCTTCCCCAGAATTCGAGTTGTAATATTTTTACATCTGATAATTCATTCTGATTTGTGGCTCTTTTAACGGCTTTTGCCCAATCATTAGGTTTTGCAATTACTTGAAATTTAGGTGCATACGGTGAATTAGCAATTTTCCAAACTTCCATTTGAATTGCAAAAATATTAATATTTGAATCTGTGTGTTCATTAAGCCAATCTATAGCTTTTTTATGTTCATCTCGAACACCTTTAACAATCCAAATAATGATTTCCGCATCAAAGCCAGAAGCATAAGTGATAATTTTCCCAAGATGATCGTGGTCAGTTGATTCAAGTTGGTTTTCGATAATAATTTTCTTACCTGTATTTTCTTCCTCTGCTAAAATATCAACATTAAAATCCCCAACGCTAGCTTCTGTTTGGATCAACGTAATATCTATACCAATTTCATCGCTTAATAATTCAAGATTTTCTGGTTTTGCAAGCCAGTTCGTAAAATCTAAAGCTTCATGTTTCCAGACTTCTCTCAAAGCTACTTTTTCAAGTTTAGATAGTTGCATAAATCATCCTTTGCGAGTGTTGATAAAATTAGACTGCAAGAGTACCTTAGATTTCCTTGATGAAAAAATAACAACGCTAATCTCTGGGATTTTTTAAATTTGATCGTGTTGTTTTACGTCTGTACAGAAAGTTTAACATTTTCAGATAGCTCAAGTTTTTAAAACCCTGATGCTACAGTAAAACCCATGAACGACTGGATTACCAGCAATCCCGAAATTCTGAACGGTAAACCCGTGGTACGCGGCACAGGACTTTCCGTAGGTTTTTTACTGGGCTTGTTAAATCAAGGCTGGACAGAACCCCAAATCCTCGAGAGTTACCCACACCTTCCACCCGAGGCTTTACACACTGTCTCTCAACTTCTGTCACCCCTTTAGGCACAACTCGCACTTAAGGTATCTCGAGCGTATACTTTGAAAGTTTGTGCTCGGGTTAAAACCCTGGCATCATGGTCGCCCGAGGGATTCTCGAGCGCGAGGAGGATACGTGAAACTTCACGAGTATCAAGCGAAAGAATTGCTGGCGCGTTTTGGTGTTCCCGTGCCGGCTGGTAAGGTCGCGTTCACGCCCGAAGAGGCGAAAGCGATTGCGGTGGGCGTTGGCAAGATGACGGTCATCAAAGCCCAAGTGCATGTTGGTGGTCGTGGTAAGGCGGGTGGCGTGAAACTCGCCAAAGACGCAAACGAGGCTTTTGATCGCGCTTCGGACATTCTGGGCATGGACATTAAAGGTTTGACGGTCAAGAAGGTGCTTGTTGCCGAAGCCGTGGACATTGCCAAAGAGTATTACTGCGGTTTGATCGTGGATCGCAACGTGCAATCGTACACGTTGATGGTTTCCAAAGAGGGTGGCGTGGACATCGAAGAGGTCGC
>JANMUC010000722.1:0-1784 GCA_031391225.1 Deinococcales bacterium | reverse complement strand
AACGGTTCGGCAGGGTCGTCAAGGCGTCGTGGTGTGCCAGAATCTCGAGTTTTTCCTCGAGTTCTTTGCGTTCGGTGATGTCAAAGAAGCTCGACACCACGGCATAAGGTTGAGTCTCGCCGTCATGGGTCAGTAACCTTGTGTTACCCGAAATCCAGACCAGGGCGGCGTCGGCGCGTTCTACCCCCATGATGATGTTGGCTTGGGTTTGACCGCTGCGCCACGTGACTGCCCAAGGTAGGGCGTCAATTGGAAATGGCGTACCGCCAGCTTGAATTGCGTGTCAGGATAATTCGTTCACGTGTCTGCCAAGCATCTGGCTTAAACTCACGCCCAGAAGTTGTTCGGCAGCAAGGTTGGCGCTTAAAACATGACCTTTGGAATCTTGAACCACCACGCTTTCTGCGAGCGATTCCAACACGGCTCGATGATGCACTTCGCTGTCACGCAAGGCATGTTGGGCTTGTTTGCGTTCGGTGATGTCATGACCTTCAACCACCCACAACGTCAGTTGAAGGTCTGTGTTAAATACTGGACTGACGACGCAATCGATAATTCTGTGCGATCCGTAAAAACCGTAAACCTCGAGTTCCGCGTGACGAAATTCGTCGCTGGTATGGATTTGAACGGCAGCGTAAGCCCAGGTTTCTGACAAGCGGTTGCCATTCCACCACGGTCCTTCCCAGAATGGCGTTCCGATCACCGCGCCGCGTGTTAGACCCAGAAATTTCAGTGCCGAACGGTTGACCTCGAGGAACATTCCTTCTGGTGAAAGTAAAGCTGTGAACTGGGCTGTGTTGTTGAAAATGGCTTTCAAGCGTTGCTGGCTTTGGGTGAGGCGGTCTTTGAGATGGCTCGTCTCTTTGAGATCACGCACCCAAAGCAAGAGCATGTTCTGGTTTTTAAAAACAAACGGGACGCTCGAGTATTCAACTTCGATGGGATTGCCATTGGCGTGTCTGCCAACCCGAATGGCTTGATCGGGTTGTCGTTGTTCACTCGAGAGTAACCTTATATTCAAACGTGCTTTGAGTTCTTCTGGGGTTTGTGTCGTCACCAGTACGTCAAAAATTTCTCGTCCCAACACTTGATTTCGAGCATAGCCGAACAAGTGCTCGGCGGCAGGATTCCATTCGTGAATCAACCCTTGGGCATCAAGCACGATCATCGAAAATTGAGAGTTGAGCACCAGCATTTCAGCCAAACTCGAGTTCGCTGTTGCAGCGTTTTGAGTTGGGTCAGGGTGTTGCACGAATTACCGTAACCGAAATAGGAGAGACTTTGCAACATTTTTAAACCTAAATGTTGTTGAGAAAGGCAATTGAACTCGAGCGCGAAGACTTTTCCTGGTTTTGATCGGGTATTTGCGATTTTGAAGCCAACCTGATATTATGCTGTGAACAAAATGAATAGATTTGATTCTATAAAATCCTCGAATACCACAAGGAGTTTTATGACAGAAGTCAAAACCAAAGCAACGACTGCTTCCGTGGACGATTTTCTCGAGTCAATCCCAAATGAACAAGTTCAAAGAGATTGCCAAACCATCGTTCAGATCATGCAACGCGCCACCAACTCGAGCGCCAAAATGTGGGGTAGCATCATCGGTTTTGGGTCGTACCATTATCAGTACGCCTCTGGGCGCGAAGCCGATTGGATGCGAATTGGTTTTTCGCCGCGCAAACAAAATATTGTCCTTTACATCTCGGAGGGTTACCAAGAGTACCAAGAATTAATGTCTCAACTCGGTAAGCATTCAGTCGGCAAGTCATGCCTGTACATCA
>JANMUC010000701.1:0-5827 GCA_031391225.1 Deinococcales bacterium | reverse complement strand
GATCACCCTGGACTCGAGCAGCACCCGCAGTTTCATCTGGCAAAACACCTGTACCCAAACGGCATGGGTGGAATGCTGAGCTTTGAACTTCACGGTGCTTATGCCGCCGCCAGTCGATTTGTCAAAACCATCAGTCCACGCATTCCACTCGCCACCAGCCTCGCCGATGTCTCGAGCACCCTTTCTTACCCGTACGGCACAAGTCATCGCGCTTTAACAGATGAGGCTCGAGCCAGAATTAACGTGACCGACGGTTTGCTGCGATTGTCGGTGGGCATTGAAGCGATAGAAGATATTCTTGCCGACCTCGAGTTTGGACTGAACGCCGTTTAAGGCGCAAGACGTTCTTTCACCCAGGTATCACCTTTGAGTTCATAACGAATACGGTCGTGCAATCTGGCTTTGCGACCCTGCCAAAATTCAAACCCATCAGGCTCGAGTCTAAAGCCGCCCCATTGTGCAGGACGCGGCACAACATCAGGAAACTCGAGCCTCAGATTTTCCACTTTTTGCTCGAGTTCCTCGCGGGTCACGATTTGACTTTGCGGACTGGCGGCGCTCGCCAACTGTGATTCATAAGGGCGACTGGCAAAATACGCGTCCGACTCTTCGCTTGAAACTTTTTGTACCTTCCCCTCAACCCGCACTTGACGCTCGAGTGCACCCCACCAAAAATTGAGGCAGCCAAAACCAGACCCAAGCAATTCCAAACCTTTGCGCGACTGGTAATTGGTGTAAAATGTCAAACCTTGTTCATCCAGTCCTCGCAGCAGCACCACCCGACTCGAGGGACGACCATTCGCCGCCACGCTCGAGAGGGTCATGGCGTTCGGTTCGATTACCCCAGCCTGCGCGGCGATTTCCAACCAAAGCTTGAGTTGCTCTAGCGGACTCTCGAGCAAATCCGAGATTTCGAGTTCGCCCAGCGTGTACTCTTTGCGCGTCTCGAGTCCTTGGGTCATTGCTTTTACCGTGACGCTTGACGCGGTTGCACAATTACTTTGACGATCACCAATTTTTTATCGCGCCAGATGGTCAGTTGCACACCCTTGCCAGGACGGTTTTGGGCAATTCGTTGAATTACATCGTATTTGTCTTTGACCGCATCGTTGCCGACTTTTAAGATCACATCGCCGAGCTGTTCGACTTTTCCGTTGGGGTTTAACAATGCCCTGCGAAGATTGGCTTTGCTGGCTGCCGAACCAGGTTCGATGTCCTCGATCATTGCGCCGCGATCAGAATTTAAACCCGCCTGCTTGTAAACAATCGGGTCGAATTCCGAAAGGTTGCGCAAGGTCGCGCCCAACTGCCCGCGTTGCGAAACCCCAAATTTCTCGAGGTCGGAAAGGGATTCTTTTGCCAGGTTGGACGGAATGGTCAAGCCAATGCCCGTGGCGGCAACACCCGAATCCAAAAACGCATCGACAATCGCAATCACATTGCCTTTGGAATCGAGCAACGGTCCACCCGAATTGCCCGCATTGATTTGCGCGTCGGTCAGTAACATTTCGGGAATTTCCGTGCCAGTCTCGTCTGGAAATTCGCTGATTCGAGCAAAACTGCGCACCACACCCACTGAGACGCTGTTGCGCTTTCCTGAGGGCGAACCAATTGCAATGGCTTTCTGACCGGGCAAAATGTCCAGAGAATTACCAAATTGCAACACGCCAGGCGCGGTCACTTTCGAAACTTTTAAAATCGCAATGTCAATACCTGGATCAATTGACTCGAGTACGGCAGCAAAAGACCGACCGTCGTACAGTTGAATCCGCCAACTTAAGGCATCCTGGACGACATGAAAATTGGTGACGATCAAATTGGGTTTATAGAAAAAGCCTGTACCGATGGCTTCTTCATCCTCGCCAGGTTGACGCTGTTCGGGCGGGATTTTGGCATAAACTGTGACCACCGCTTTTTTGGCACGGTTATTGATCTCAACCGTGTTGATCTCGTCGGGGGTGACCAATTTAGAGGTCGCCGTGACCAAACCCGAATAATATCCGGCTCCAGCGGCAAGTAAGAACACCAAAATAATGAAGAAACGCCACATAATTTAAGCTCGAAGCCCTCCTCGAGTTCTTTCATTCTAAACCGTGTGATGTGAGTTTCTTGTGGCACAGAGCAGAAAGTGAAGACCAAAGGGCGAAAATGATCTGGGAATGTTGAGCGTTTAAACAGCCGATTGCAAAAATTCGCCGTTCAATGCCGCTTGAGCGGTGCTGACAACGTTGGGATCGTTATCTTGTAACGTATCAGTTAACAGGGTTTCAATTCGATGGCTAGGGTTAAAGCGCCCCAAAGCCCAAGCGCAACTTTCGCGTACCTCAACGCCAACATCGTGCAGTCCCAACTCGAGCAAATCTGCATGGCTGGCATCTCGAGTATTCCCAAGCACCAACGCGGCATTGCGAGCCATGCCTTTGCGCCTTGCCCTCGAAAACGCTGTTCCCGCAAAACGCTTTTCAAAATGATTGCTCGAGAGCGTAAAAAACGGCTCGAGGTCAGGGTGTGCGAGGTCGGGTTCTGGAGTTAACAAGCTCGAGAATCGCCCCGCATGATTCGTCCACGGGCAAACATCGAGGCAATCGTCGCAACCAAACAAGTGGTTTCCCAGACTGGCTCTAAACTCGAGCGGAATGCTGCCGCGATGTTCGATGGTGTAATACGACAGGCAACGCCTCGAGTCTACAAAACGGTCCGGCGTGATGGCGTTTGTCGGGCAATCACGCACGCAAGCGCTGCATTTCCCGCAACGGTCAGGATGATCAAAAGTGGGTTCTGGTGGTTCGAGATCAGTTAATAAAACCGCCAACGTCGTGAGTGCGCCCAAAGACTGCGAAATAATCTGGCTCGAGCGTCCACGCCAACCCAAACCCGCCCGTGATGCAAGACCTCGCTCGAGCATCAAACCATGATCGACGTACGCTTTTGCCCGAACGCCCAGAGCCAAACTCGCGCGTTCCAGTTCGGATAAAAACGGTTGTAACGCCGAGTGATAATCCCGACTCCAGGCGTAACGCGCCACCCGTCCAACTCGAGTTCCGCCGCTCGGTATTGCTGGTTCGGCATGATTGTGCGAAACCATCAACACCAACACGCTTTTTGTGCCCGCAAAACTCGAGCTTAAATCGCTGCGACGCGCCACACTGCGCGGCAGGTAATCCATGCCCGCGTGCATTCCCGCATCAATCCAAGACTGAAAGGCGGCAATGTCTCGGGCTGGCACAAGCGCCCCAACCCAAGCCGCCGCGTCAAACCCAAGCGCGAGCGCTGTTTTTTGCAATTGGTCACGTTGTTGATCTGATGAAAGCATGGCATACCTACCTTCTTTGACGCTCGAGCATGAATAATACCCTTGTGACCGAAACAGATTTGAAATTTTTGCAACAAGCCATTGAAGTATCGCGCCGATCTCGAGCCAACGGCAACCATCCGTTTGGCGCAATTCTTGTTTCCAGCACAGGTGAGATGCTGCTAGAAGCCGAAAACACGGTCAATACCAGCAAAGACGCCACGGGTCATGCCGAAATCAACTTGATGCGTATGGCATCACAACAATTCCCCATAGAAACCTTGGCTGCCAGCACCATGTACTCGAGCTGCGAACCTTGCGCGATGTGTGCTGGCGCGATGTACTGGACTGGCGTGGGTCGGCTCGTGTATGCGTTAAGCGAAACCACACTTTACAAGATCACAGGTGCGAACACTGACAATCCAACCATGCACCTCGAATGCCGCGAAGTGCTTGCCAGAGGGCAACGAAAAATTGAAGTACACGGACCAGCGCTCGAGATTGAAGCATCAGCCGTTCACGCCCAATTCTGGGAGTGATAGCCTAAGCCAGTGACCACGGCTCGCGCACAACTTTTCACTGGACCCGCCGCAAGCGGCAAAACCAGCACCGCCGTGACTCGAGCACTCGAGTTGGCAACGGCAGGGGAGAGGGTCATTGTGCTGACCCTGCCAGGGCAACGCGCACAGTGGCTCGAGCGACTGGCAAACGCGGGCGCGAGTTTGGGCGTTGAAGTCACGAACCTGCAAAACATTGCTTACCGTGTCCTGGATCGCATGGGCGAAAACCGTGCGATTGTCCTCAACCCTGGACGTGTGGCATTGACCGCACGGGTGCTCGAGAAGATTTTAAAACGCAACGTCAACCCTGGCGAAGCCAGACTGTACGCCAGGGCAATCGCGGAATTTAAACGCAATCTGGTCGCGCCACTCGAGTCTGAAGACGCGTACCAGAATATTTTATTCCAGGTTTTTCACGCCTATCAAACCGAACTCGAGCTTGGCGTTTTACAAGACCTTGACGATGTGCGGATTCGCACCGCGCAACTGTTAAGCCTCAACCCGCAAGACCTGAATGCGCATTTGATGATTGACGGCTACAGAAGTTTTAACCCCAGTGAATTGCGGGTTTTCTGCGCCCTCGCCAGCCTCGCCAAAAGCACTCTTGTTACCCTGCCTTCAGGCTTGCCCGACACGTATATTGAAGTCTGGGCACACCCACTTCGCAAACCAGAACTCGAGGGGGTTGCGCAAGCCTTCAACGCCAAAATTCGGTATTTGAACGCCAAAGGCAAACCCTGGGCGGGAATGCCCAAAATCACGCGTTTAGAGACGTACGCCAACCCCGTCGAAGAGGCTCGAGGGGTTCTGCGTGAAATTAAACAACGACTGCAAAACGGCACACCCGCCCAAGACATTTGTATTCTGATCCCGCACCCCGCCATCGCGCGGGTTCTCGAAGCGTTGGGGCGCGAATACGGCGTGCCAATTGCCCCAGAAACCAGTGGCTCAATCCTCGAGACACCCAACGGCAGACAACTCGAAGCCCTGCTCCGTGCCCCCGCTCGAGACTACCCAGCTCGAGATTTGCGCACCCTCGCTGCTTTAGAGCCAGATGTTTTGATTCTGGCGGAAAAACTCGAGCAAAACGGCATTGCCGCAGGACTGGACGCCTACGCCCTGGTCTGTGACGACCCAAACGCCCTGGCTGCATTAGAGCGCATCAAACAAATTGCCCAACCACCAGCAAGCGGCTCGAGCGAACAATTGATTCGTTGGTTTGAAACCCTGCTCGAACGACACTTCAAAGACGCCAGCTTCACTGACACCGCCAAAGTCATCGCCCGAGAAGCCGCCAGAATCCTCGGCAACCAAGCCCAAGTCGAAGGCGCGGTCTTCACCGACTGGGTGCAAAGCCTCCTATCGAGCGTCACCGTAGCCCACGAAGACCTTGGACGCGGCGTTGCCGTCCTCAGTGCCGAAGAAGCCAGTGGAAGGCGTTTTAAAATCAGTTTCGTCATGGGCGCAACCGACGGCGCGTACAAAGCCGGCGATGGCGAAGATTTTTTTATTCCCGAAGAACAACGCAGCAAACTCGAGGCACTTCTGGCAAATCTCAAGGTTTTAAGTTCTCCCCTGCGCAGTAGGGGAGGTGTCTCGAGCGATCCAGCCCGTCAGCGCCCAAGCCCGTTAGCGCGAGTAGCCCGCCAGGTGCTATCTTACGAGCAAGAAGGTGCTGCTTCAGGGGCAAGACAGGTGCATCTTTTGGGTCAAGAGAGCGTAGCGAGAGACGGAGGGGTCGTGCGGCACTCGTTCGACGACTTGATTGTTGCACGACCCTCCGCCGCTGAGACGGCGACCCCCTATTGCATAGGGGGTGACACTTCAGGGGATGTTTTGATTGGGTTGGATTCGGTGACACAAAGTTCATCCCTTCGTAAATTTGAGAATCTCGAGGCTTCAAATCAAAATATTGTGGCATCTCAAGAATTGCATAAAACTCCCCTCTCGCCCTTGGGGAGAGGGGTCGGGGGTG
>JANMUC010000671.1:0-3370 GCA_031391225.1 Deinococcales bacterium | reverse complement strand
AAAAAACCACCCGTGCCGCAGGCGGGGTCGTAGACGGTTTCACCAATTTTAGGGTTTAGCATTTTGACCATCAGTTTTACAACGGCGCGTGGGGTGTAAAATTCGCCTGCGTCGCCGGCAGCGTCACGCATTTCTTTTAACAAGCCTTCGTACAGTTGGCTTAAAGTGTAGGTTTCTTCGCTCGAGGTGAATGACAGCGTGTCGAGTTTCTCGAGCACTTCGCGCATCAGGTAGCCGCTGACCATGCGGTTAATTGTGCCCTTAAAAACGGTGCTGACCACGTTGCGCCTGTCGGTTGCGCCGTCGCCTTGAAGCCTGCGCAGGTAGGCGAACAATCCCAAACCTCGAGCACCTGTGGGCAGCATGACTTCGTCGTTGTTGACAAAAGCGATCAGGTCGTCGCCCGTCGGTGGAACGTGGTCTTTGTCGGCAGCGCTCGCCCAGTCTCGCCAACGGTACGGGGCAACCAGCAGGGCTTTGTACGGGCGCTGCTCGAGAATCGCGTCGGCTTCGGCGCTGTGCTCGAGGTCGTCTAAAAATTTCAGGAACATCATCCAGGTCAGCATGGGTAGCCTGTCGGCATCGCCGTTTAAGCCTTTGTCTTTTCGCATGATGTCACGAACACTTTTCACCACGCTGGATAAGCGTTGGGCGGTGTTCGCGGGGGTTATTGTTTTTGGTTTGGGCATCTCGAGCGGATTGTACCAATGATTACGGGTTTGTATCTTCGTAAATCACTTTTTGCAGTGTCTCGAGGGTGGATAGCATTTTGGGTGCGCCACCAAAATGTCTGGCAATGTCTATGGTGTTTAAGTGTTTGGTGCTGGGCAGCAACTTAAACACGGCAATGTTGCTGACATCTTCGATGCTGCTCTTGGCGTATTGCTCGAGTAAATCGCTCAGGATGTGTTGCGCGGTTTGGCTGTACTGCCCAAAGAGACTGATTGTTTTTTTCTTGGCTTGTTCGGCTCGAGCTTTGCGGGTTAAGAGCGGGGCGTTAAAGGCAATGTGGCAGAGCAAATCAAAAGAATCATAGTCTTCGCCGCTCATGACGCTGTTTAATTGTTCAAGCATGATGCCGTGGTCTAAAAGAGCGCGTTTGACTTCTTCGCGTTCGCGGGTGTCGCTCCATTTGTTACGTAATGCTTCGGGGGTACGGAATAAACTCTGCACAGTTTCGGCAGTAAATTTGGTGTATTCGACAACGCGTAGCAATTTGCCGCCCGCATCGAGTTCTTGTACGGTTTCGTGCAAAATAATCACGGTCACGCCCGTTTTTAAGTAGTATTTTCTGGGTTCGGATCGTTGCTCCGTAGCTGTTCCGTCTCGAGGTTCGTCTTGTTCTGGTTGGTCATCTTCTTCGGGTGGATCAATGGTGGTTGTGCCTGTGACTTCAATAATTTCGGTTGGAACACCATCAAATTCTGGGTCGGCAAATTTTTGGGTGGCACTGCCAGTGTAATCAATGATCGTAAAGAACAACTTGCCGTAATCTTCACGAACTCGAGTTCCACGTCCAATGATTTGCTTAAATTCGCTCATCGTGCCAATCACTCGAAAAATCACAACATTTTGCACGGTTGGCGCGTCAATGCCTGTAGATAACAATTTGCTGCTGGTCAAAATGACGGGGCTGGCACGCTCGAGTTCTTGGAAGTTGCCCAGGTGTCCTTTGCCAATGTCGCCTTCGTCAGAAGTGACACGGCAGACATAATCTGGGTATTGTTTGATTAAATCTGGCATCAGTTTGGCGATTTCAAAACGCATTTCGGCGGCGTGTTCTTGATCCACGCAAAACACCAAAGTTTTTGCCATGACATCGGTTTTGCGTAGGTATTCGACCAAGTTTTTAGCAACTGCGGCGGTTCGTTCCCTCAGGCTTAAGACCCTTTCAAAGTCGCTTGTACCGTACTCGCCGTCAGGAATTTCTCGTCCCCTGGCGTCACGCATGCCTGGATGGGGGCGAAAATTTGTGGCATCTACGTTGGTAATAATGCGCCTCACTTGATACGGCGCTAAGAAACCATCTTGAATTCCCTGGGCAAGGCTATAAATGTAAATCGGGTTGCCAAAATAGGCGTAGGTGTCTCGAGTATCGTCGCGCAATGGGGTTGCGGTTAAACCCAGTTGTACGGCGTTGGTAAAATGATCCAGAATGTCACGCCAAGAACTGGTGTCTTTGGCGCTGCCTCGGTGGGCTTCGTCAATCACAATCAGATCAAAAAATTCGGGATCGTATTGTTTGTACAATCCTGGACGGTTTGCATCTTCGGCAAGGCTTTGGTACGTGGCAAAGTACATGTCGTGTGCGGTGCTCAGTTTGCCACCCTCGAGCCTGCGTCGTGCATCACCAAAGGGGGCAAAGGCTTTTTGTTGCGGGTCGCTGACCAGCACATCACGGTCAGCCAAGAACAGCATTCTTGGGCGGCGATGCTGATCTTGCCTATTCCAACGACTCTGATGAAGTTTCCAACAAATCTGAAAAGCAATTTCGGTTTTACCAGTGCCAGTTGCCAGCGTTAACAACACCCGGGTCTGCTTTTTTAAGATATGCTCGACCGCTCGAGCTATCGCAATCGTTTGATAATACCGTGGGTAACGGTCTGTGTTGGAATACGGCGTTAAAAATTTATCTTCAATTTCTGGGGTTAAGCCTTTAAAATCTCGGACTCGATTCCAAAGCTCTCGAGGGCTGGGAAAAGTTTCGATTTCGGATTCGACACCTGTCAGCATATCGCGTTCAATAATGCTTTGCCCGTTTGTCGCGTAAGCAAACGGAATGTCCATCAACTGGGCGTATTCGATGGCTTGTTGTAAACCATCGAGCGCAGTTTTATAGACTGCTTTGGCTTCGACTACCGCCAAAGGGTAATCGCGTTTGTAGCGCAGCAAATAATCGAGTCGTTTGCCATCGTTACGTTTGGCTTTGCGTCCCACGACCATAATCCGACCAGCCGTGACAATGTGCTGTTCGCGGATGTGGTCATCGTCCCAACCTGCCGCGTACAGTTTGGGCAGTACGTACTGACGGCAAGTATCGGCTTCGGTCACACTTTTATTGTACTCGAGAAGAGCACCAGTACGTGTTCGCTAAAGAATTTTTCTGTCGCCGCATCTTGATCTTCGTCGGGTAACATCATGATTTGACCTGCCGCTTGGTACAACTCATAGATTAGATCGGTATTCGCTTCGTTGTGATGAACTTCCCATTCGGCTCGAGTTACTTTCCTGCGTTTCAATTCTTTTTTCTTGATCTCACGGCATTTATGGGCGTAATCCAACCAACCTGCCAGCAGGTCGAGCAGGGCGGTGGTTTTGTCCACACCGTTTGGAAAAACGCTTGGGAGTTGTGACATGCGTTTTAGTGTAG
>JANMUC010000655.1:0-6546 GCA_031391225.1 Deinococcales bacterium | reverse complement strand
CAAAATTTTCAACTTGGTATCGAGGTGGCTGGTCAAGCCAACGATCTCAACCACCTGTCATTTTTTCAAACACTGCTCGTTTTTACGCATTTGGCAATGGGACAGCACACCGAGGCGAATGCCAAGTACCTCGAGTTACACCAAAAACTTGGTCCTTACCAAAGCCACCCACGAATCCTTGGGCGTTTAAACCTTGTCTCGGCGGCTTTAAACGCCCAATCAAATCCTGCTTTTGCGCTTTCGCAGGCACAAGAAGGGTTAAAGTTTTTCAATGGTTACATGCACGAAGTCCTTTCAGGATTGCTGTTTAAAGCAGAAGCGAACCTGAACTTGAACGATCTAACGGCTGCCGAAGAAGTTTTATCTGAGACTCAGGAAGTCGTCAAAAAATGGCTTGGGAGCATCAGTTTTTTACTGTCATTGTTGCAACTTGTCCCAAGCGTTAGGCGCTACCTCGAGACTGCCGAACCTGACACGGTTTTGTTCAGTTGGATTGATGCCTACCGAGTTTGGCGCAAAGAGCAGCTTCTCGAGATTATGACCTTTAACAATCCTCCAGAACTTCGATTAAACGGACGCTGCATTCCCGTGTACCGAAATTCTGTTGCGGTTTTGGTGTATTTGCTTGAGCATCCTAAAAGTTCCATGCCCGAAATTGCGGCAGCGCTTTTTGGCAGTGATAAAAACGCAATCGTTCGGGTTAAAAACATCCGACAACGGCTTTTGCAATTAATCCCTGGCTTGCAGCTTCATACCAGGCGAAACGATTCAGAAGCGAACGAATCACCTGTGGTTTTTCAAGACGGTCTCATTCGCTTTGATTATCAAGAATGGATTGATGTAGTTCACCACAATCATTTTGTTTGGCTCACAAAATTTCACGAACCCAATCAAGTTTTTCTAGCCGATCTCGAGAATCCTTGGGCGCTTCAAAAGCGTCAAGAATTTAAAGCACCTCTTACAAAACAGCTTGTTTTTTAACCTGTAAACCCACCATTTTCCCCATCTCGAGAATCGTTCGGTTCACGGCGTTATGCTCGAGAAAATCTGTTTGGTATTGGGTTGGAAGGTTTTCTTGGCTGGTTTTCAAAACCCAATTCACCAGGGTTTCCAAGTGCTGTTTCGCTTCTGGTTTCTCGAGCGCCATCAACAGTCTGGCGTGCGTCCACCAGCTTTCGGCGCGGTAAAAATTGGTGCAATCGTAGGTTTTTAAAAGTTCAACCGCTTGGCTGCTGTGCGTGAAGGCAAGCTCGAGTTTTCCAAGTTCTTGAAAAGCTTGCGCGAGGCGTGTGTGTGATCCAATTTGCAAACCATTCAACCCATGACGTGTCGCTAAATCCAGGGCGTTTTGGGCGAGTTCGAGGCTGTGTTCTGGCGTGCTGATTTCCGCTTCACTAAGCTCGAGTTCGATGCGGCTGAATGGACGGGCGTTGGCGGGTAACAGTGATCGCACTCGAGTCAGGTCGTTTTGGGCTTCCAACTTCAATCCAGTTTGAGAACGCAATTTTGATCTCAGCAACAACGCATCAAACGCCATGTCTTCGCGTAGGTCAGGCACGGCAAGAATAGCTTCTAGTAATTCCGCCAAACCCTCAAAAGCGCCAAGCCGCAACTTGATCCGCACCTGATGCGTTTGCGAGTACGCCCGCGCCCAACCGAGTTCGGGTTGTGACATCTCGAGCGCCCAATTGGTGATTTGTAGGGCTTCGCTGTACTGGTCTAGATCGAATAATCGCTGTCCAGTGTTGGAATAATTCATGCGCATTAAAACGTCTGCGCCTTGAATCCGTTCGCAGGTTGCTCGCACAATTCGGTGTTGCGCCAGGGCGTCGCGCACCAAACCGATGCGCCCCAGGGTAATGCCGAGCATGTTGCGGGATTTCGCGGCGGCAAAATCGTCACCAAGATTCTCGAGGAGTCGCACGCTTTGTTCCAGATGATTGCGGGCGGCGGCGTGGTCTTCGGAATCGCCCGCAATGATGCCCAGGCGTCCTTCGGCTTGTGCCAAACTGCGCAGGTCGTTCAAAGCGGTGTAAATCTCGAGGGCGGGTCGCAGGGCGTTTATGGCGGCTTGGTGTTTGCCTTGTCGCCACAAACTTTCGCTAAGTCCATTTTGCAAATCGGCGCGAACGCTGGTTTCAATGCTGTGCTCGAGTTTCAAGCCTTGCAGCGCGGCGGTTTCGGCTTGTGGGGCGAATTGCCAGGCGTTCAAGAGTTTGACTTTTGCCAGCCATGCCCGTGCACGTTCGGCATCGTTTCGCGCCAGGTCAAACAGAGAATTGACCAAGTCCTCGAGTCGCTGGGTCATGTCAAAAGAGATGCGGTGATTGGCGGCTCGCTCTAAAGCATTGAAGGCTTGAGAGCTGTCACCAATTTTAATCAGCGCTTGTCCGGCGCGTTCGGCAAATTCGGAGGCTTCGGACAGTCGATAGCGTTTTTGGGCGTCATCGGCGGCTCGGAGCAACCACGGGATGGCAAGCGTTTCGTTGCCTCCCGCCAGCCAGTGTTCCGCGATTCGGGCGGCATCGCCGTTCCCTTCTAAGAATTCGGCGGTGCGGCGATGCAAAAATCGTTTGACGCTTAACGCCATGCTGTTTTGCACACCCTCGAGCAGCAAATCGTGGCTGAAACGCTCACCGTGCATGATTTGCGCCGTCTCGAGTTCGGTCAAGGCGGGTTGCAAATCCAGGATGCTCTGATCGAGCACAAATGCCCCAAGCTCGAGGCTAAAATCCGTGCCTGCAATCGCGGCGATTTGTGCGATGCGCTGGGCTTGTAGGCTGCGGCGCTCGAGGCGTTGGGAGGTAATTTTGTGCACCAAAGCTGGCAAGGGCAGAGGCTCGAGGTTGCCGTGCAGGATACCTTGCTCGAGCAAATCACGAATTGTTTCCAGGATGTAAAGAGGGTTGCCGCCGGTGGCGTGTTGCAACTTAGCTGCCAAATCTGTTGGCAGGTCAAGCGAAAGGTTGGCGAGAAGTTGTTCCAGGGCGTTTTGCTCGAGGACGTTTAAGTCAATGATTTGAAGTTTGCTGATCGCTGCCGCAGCTTCAATTCGAGTCTCGAGGTCGGGGTTCAGTTCGCCAACACGGTAGGCGCTGATGGTCCGAATGCCGATTTGCTGTAAGCGTTCGGCGCTGAATTGGATGGCTTCAAAACTGGCGGCGTCCATAAATTGCAGGTCGTCGATTGCCAGGGCGTTGATGCCAGCGGCAAAACGTTGTTTAAAAACGCTGAAGATCGCCTCAAAAAACCGTAATTTATCGGCTTGGGAATGAATTGGGGTCGGTGCAACCAGGCTTAATTCGGGCAGTAAACGTGACAGTTCGTTTTTGACCCACAGCGGCATCTCGAGCACTGATGTTTCGTTCACCATGTGACGCAAACATCTGGCGAGGCTTGACATCGGCGTGAGGGCGTCGCCAGGGCGGGCTTCGATCAGGTCAAAAGAGGTTTTGTTGGTTAAAAAGTCCTGCATCAAGCGCGACTTGCCAACGCCAGGGACACCACGAATCACCATGTTGACTCCTGTCCGCCAAGCCCGCTCGAGGATTGATATTTCGGTTTCGCGTCCGACCAAAAGTGTTGGGTTTAGGACATTTTGCGGCAGGTCAATGCTGGTGTTTCGAAGATCAGATTCATCGCGCTCGAGCATGGTTTGCAACCCCTTGGAATCGTTGCTCAAGCCCGTTCCCAATTCGCGCCCTAAAAGCGCTTGCAAATCCAGAATCGTTTGCAGCGCCAAGGCGCGGTTGCCACGTTTTTGATAGACCCGAGCCACCGCACGGTGCGCCTCTTCAGAAATTGGCTCGAGGTTGACCCATTCTTGCGCCCATTCGAGGGCTTGGCTGGCATCGAGGTTTTGCAGGGCGCGGCGGTACGCGCCGACCCTGGCGGTGCGCCAGCGTTCGCGCTGCACCAACAACCAGTCGTCAAATTCTGGGCAATCTTCAAAATCCAGCCCGCCCAGAATTTCGCCGCGCACCTCGATCAAACCCGCGTCATCGCCCAGAAAGGCTCGAGATTCCAACGTCAGGGTGTCAACTTCCAAGCTGGCGTTTAAGGACATGCGCTCGCCTGAGTTGATCAGGTCGTTGCCGATCAATTTTTTAAGACGGTGCACGCATTGACGCAAATTGGCGCGGGCGCGTTCTTCGTCGGTATCCGACCACAATAATCCTGCGACTTTGGAACGTGTGATTTCACCCTCGAGCGCCAGCAATGCCAGCACGGCAGCGGTTTTTCGTTCCAAGTTGTGACGCAGACCAATGCCGAACAGGGTTGCGCCACCGAGCAACTCGAGTCTTACGCTGGGCGTTGCAAGTCGTGGTGCTTGAGTTTGCGCCCTCATGTTTTCATTATGCCGCGTTTGAGTTTGGTCGTCATGAAGAAGGCAAGAGATGCGTGAATGGCGTATTTTTGTCGGCTTGTGATGTTGAGCGTTTTCGCAGCACTTCAACCGCCACGTCCTTAAAAATGCCTGGAATCGGCGCGAAGGGTTTATGAACCCGTACCAGCACCGCTTTCAGCCGCTTGTGCTCGAGCAGCACCTGTTGGGCAATGTTTTCGGCGAGGGTTTCGATCAGGTTGTACTTTTTGCCCGTCACCTCGAGTTTGACGATTTCAAAGACCTCGGCATAACTGACGGTTTTCTCCAACCGGTCGTGAATGCCGCTCAAATCAAGCTGCAATTCCAGGTCGATCACAAACCTGCCGCCCAGTTCGGCTTCGACGTTAAACGCGCCATGAAAGGCATGAAACTCGAGTCCAGTTAAAATAATTTTATCCACAGGGTTATCCACAATCTTTCCGAGTTATCCACAGGTCTTGTGGATAACTTTAGTCTATTTTGACATCTTCAAGCCAAAAGTGCTCACTCGAGCATTTAAAGTGCCAGACTTTAGCGTTCCTTAAAAAACCTCCAGTGTTTGCTCTGCACACCTGAAAAACCCAAATTCCAGTATCCTCGAGTTGTGTTGTGAGTTTTTTTCAAGTCGAGTTTTGTTAGAACAAGTATTGGAGTGCAGATGATGGTCTTGAAAACTCGAGTTTTATGGTTTAAAACGCTGATTGCAGCGCTTGTCGTGCTGTCGGCAGGGGCGCAAGCCCAAGTTTGTTCCAACCCTGGACACGACGGACCCACCTACTCGAGCAACGGTTACTTTCCAGGCACAGGCACAGCAGCTTCGGGGCAGAAAGTGGTCACTGTTGGCACGGCTCGAGTGGACGCCAATGCTTCCAACACGGCGCTGGCGGCTGGCGATCAGGTTTTTATCATTCAAATGCAGGATGCAACCATTAACAATGCCAACAGCATCAGTTACGGCGATAATTCTACAGGGCGCGGTTACACCGACATTCGTAATTCTGGACGCTACGAATTTGGTGTGATCGCCAGCGTGAGCGGTGGCACGATCACCTTGCGCGATAATTTGGCAAACACCTACAACAGTGGGGCAGCCAGTGCCGCGCTTACACGGCGTTCATTTCAAGTCTTGCGCGTCCCTCAACTTTCAACCGTGACCCTTTCGGGAACAATCAATGTCACCGCCTGGGATGGTTCTACGGGTGGCGTGTATGTGCTGGATGTGGCAGGCGATTTAAACATGGGTGGGGCGACCATTGACGCTTCAGCCGCAGGATTTCGCGGTGGTGGCGGTAAGGCGGGCAGTGTGCTTTTTGGTTCGACAGATTACGCCACTGCTGCCACGGGAACAACATCGACCGAAATTGGAGCGGTCAAAGGCGAAGGCTTTGCTGGCACACCCAAACTGGTTCGTGGCACTGGGAATGCCCCCTACAATGGGGTGTCCTCTGGTTTAGCTGGTGGCGATCTGGGTTATCCAAACAGTCTTGACCAATCCAGGGGCGCACCAGGCAATGCCGGCGGCGGTGGCACAAGCCATAACTCGGGTGGTGGCGGCGGTTCAAACGCGGGGTCGGGCGGCAAGGGTGGTTACAGTTATGCGCGGTACAATCCAACTGGAACGGGTACAACCGGTTGTACCACCGCATACCGAACCCTAACCTCTGGTACAACCACCTATTACGCCTGCGATGGCGACCAGGCTCGAGATGTCGGCGGTTTGCCAGGCAAAGAGGTTGCACCAGACGCAATTCGCTTGCTGGCTGGCGGCGGCGGTGGCGCGGGCGACTCGAACAATTCCAATGACAATGCGACTATTATTCAGAACAGTGGCGGCAACGGCGGCGGGGCAATTTTTATTCGTGCCAGAACCATCTCGGGTACGGGTACGTTGCGTGCCAACGGTCAGGACGGTTTACCTGCCGGACGTGACGGCGCTGGTGGCGGCGGGGCTGGCGGTACAATTGCCATTGCCACGACCACCCTCAACCTGTCGGGAGTGACCGCCAATGCCAACGGCGGGGCGGGTGGCATCTCTGGTTTACCCCTCAGAGGTGCAGAAACCCAAGGCTCTGGCGGCGGCGGCGGCGGCGGCGCGATCATCAGACCGACGGGGTCTACGTTAAGCGCCAGTTCGACCTACAGTGCAGGGACTGCCGGTGTGAACGTCCCAGCCACGGGCA
>JANMUC010000617.1:0-2287 GCA_031391225.1 Deinococcales bacterium | reverse complement strand
ACGGCGGTTGGCGCTGGAATTTGCGCGACTGGAATTTGGAAGGCGTGAATCAGGGCTTCGACCAAGACCACGGCAACCACCGCCAGCAAAATGGCGGGAAGCAAAGAGATGATTGAAAGTCCTAGGTCAAAGCCAGTCTTGTCTTTGGCTCGAGGAGCACTGAGAAGGCTGACAACCCCGCTCGAGACTCCGCCGACGCCAACAAGACCTAAAACTGCCAGACCGCAGCTTAAAGCCACGCTCAAGCCAGACCAAAGCTCGCTCGAGTTCCAATGGTTCAGAATAATCAGAATCATTCCCAGAAGCGCAATGAAAACGCCAGTCGCACCGAACAACAAAACATTCAATGGTTTCGTTGCCACGGCGTCACCACCCGTTCGAGCCAACCGACAATACTGACCAGCAAAATACCCAAAATCGCGCTGCCAATCATGACCAACCACAACCCCACAGCATCGGAAGCTCGAGAATTTTCGGAAAGCATTTTGCCCAAACCCGCGCCAGAAATTGTGGCAGATTCGGAAATGATTGCACCGATTAAAGCGGCGGTCACTGAGACTTTAAACGCCGTGAACAGATACGGGATACTCGAGGGAAAACGCAGTTTTGCAAAAGTTTGCAGGCTTCCCGCGTTGTAGGTTTTCATCAGATCAACTTGAATCGGGTCGGGCGAACGCAAACCTTTGGAAACGCCGATGGCAATTGGGAAAAACGCGATATACGCCGCGATGATGGCTTTTGGAATCCAACCTTCGACACCGTACTGACCGAGCAAGACCGCCAACATTGGTGCAATCGCAATGATCGGCACGGTTTGCGAGGCGACCAACCACGGTAACAAAGCCCGTTCAAAAGCTCGAGAAGACACCAGCAGGACTGCCAAGCCCAGTCCGACAACTGAGGCGAGAGCGAGTCCTGAAAGTGTCTCGAGTCCAGTGAAAAAAGCGTTATACGGCACGCTGGTTTCTGAAGTTGGCGGAAAGTACAAACTCGAGAAACCCTTTAAGAGTTGGGCTGGTGATGGAATAATTGGACTTCGCATGTCAAAACTACACTCGAGCGCGGTTTTGCAATCAAGAACTGCACCACGCGCTAAGGCTCGAGCGGCAGCAGGATAATTTGCCAGCAGCATGATCGGAAAGTACAGGGCTATCAGCACCACACCAACCACCAATATTGGCACAAAATTACTCGAGCGGGTCATCTGTCTACCCTCATCCCCAACCCTTCTCCCGTCTTGACCATAAAACGCACCTTCGGGCATGGTCGCAACATCAGGAGAAGGGAGCTTAATTGAAGTCTAAATCGGCTGAAATAATTGCAAGTTACGCCTAAATTTAGCAAGCAATTCTTTATCATTCATGCCCCTCGTAACCGTGACCGTGACGCAAGGATTCACGGATTTCGGTGGCAATCTCGAAGAAACGCGGGCTTTCTCGAGTGTCAAAATCGCGTGGGTGAGGTAAGTCCACATTGATAATTTTCTCGATTTTGCCTGGGCGAGGGGTCATCACCACAACTCGAGTGGATAAAAACACGGCTTCGGGAATGCTGTGGGTCACAAAAATAATGGTTTTTCCAGTTTCGCGCCACAACCTTAAAAGCTCGAGATTCAAATTTTCACGGGTGATCTCGTCCAGTGCGCCAAACGGTTCGTCCATGAAAAGCAATTGCGGCTCGAACGCCAAAGCCCTGGCAATACTGACGCGTTGCTGCATTCCACCCGAAAGTTGCCAAGGAAAATTCTTGGAAAATTTCTCGAGTCCAACCAACGCCAGCATTTTCTCAGCTCGAGCTTTACGGTCTGCGAGGTTGTAACCCATGATCTCGAGCGGCAGCATGACGTTACCCATGACGGTGCGCCAATCAAAAAGTGCTGGGGCTTGAAAAACATAACCGTAAGCCCTGGCTTCTCGAGCTTGCTGCGGGGTTTTGCCACCAATGCCAATGTTGCCAGAAGTGGGTTGAATCAAATCTGCCAGAAGCCTGAGCAACGTGGTTTTGCCGCAACCACTCGGACCAATCAACGAAACAAATTCGCCCTGACCAACCTCGAGATTCGCGTTTTTCAGAGCAACAGTTTCCAGTGCCTCGCCGTTGGGCGCTCGAGTTCGGTAAATCATGCTGACATCATTGACACTTACGAGCGGGGACATTGCGTTCGTCACATTCAACCTCGGATTATTTTACGGCTTCGTTAAAATGTTTGTTCGGTGGGCGAATCATAAACTTTTTCGCATCAATTTCCGCAAAACCAAACTGGCGATACAAATCGTGCGCATCATCG
>JANMUC010000340.1:0-3059 GCA_031391225.1 Deinococcales bacterium | reverse complement strand
CTATAAACTTGGTATTCAAAATGGAGGCTTCATATATCAAGAATTAATTGATCCACAAAGTTTTACCATACAAAGTATTATTAATTTTGTTATTTATTGTTTTTTTGTGATTTTCGTTATTAATTTTGATAAATCTAATTATTTAAATTTTTTAATTTTTACTAATTTTTTTTTAATCAATCAAATATTTCCTTGGATCACTTGCACTCAATTGTTCGTTTTATCTATTTTTAGATAGTAAAATAATTTTTTATTCAAATACCAAGGACTAAGCGATAATTTGGTTTACTTACCCGATGGATTAGAGACAAGTATCTATTTTGACCCTCTCTGCCCTGCACCTATTGGGCAATTGACCAAACCAGCAAGCGTTGGCGCAAATGAAGTGACTGCCCTGGGTGCTATAACTGTGTCAGTTGATGGGCAAGCTTGCCCTCCAGCAATTTGAAACTTATGAAAATCCCAGCAACCCAACACTTTATTGTAGCAGTTTTACTCAGTTTTTTTGTTGCATGTCTTCCAGATTTAGTGCTTTTGTTTTGGAACTGGAAGTGGAATTGGAAGTGGAATTGGCAAGCTTTTAGTAGCAATCCAGAATTTGTGACACGATCCATATTATGGTTTGTTGGATTTGGTTTAACTGGATTCTTTTGGATGCTATTTGAAGGCAAAGCACCTCCTCATCATTTTGGAGACTGGTTTGTCAAAATATTTATTCGAGGAGTTTTTATCTGGGGACCAATACTTGGCATATTAATTTATTACTTACCAGAAATATTTCATGTTGCAGACCCAGGTTATCATGACTTAATACAGTACCTTATTCCTTTTTCAATTCTCATGGGTATTATCTTTACTCTCATTCTCAGTATTTATTCTTATTTCTTCATCAAAGGTTAGTTGAAACCGTTGCTCCAATTTTTAATTCCGAAGCTCGAGCCTCACACCTCGAGCTTCGGCTTATAATCACAGTATTTGCAACGCGGGAGCGAGATGAATCCTAAAACGTTCAGAATTCGTTATTTGGTCAGCGTTGGATTCTGCTTGCTGGGGTTTGCTGTACCTGGATTTGTCGTATTTTACTTTTACGTTCTGAATCCAAAAAGGATTGATTTCTTAAGCCCATTGATTTTTACCATTGCGCAATGGACACCATTCACAGTCTTATTTTGGTTTGTGTCATCGTATGTTTCACCCATTCTGACAGACCGAAAAGTTGGCTGGATTGTTGTTGGACTGTGGTTATTTTTTGTTGCAGTTGGGTATTTTCTTTACAGCATAGCCTCAATACCGTAAATGAATTGTTGACATTTCTCGAGTCTCGATATTTCAAAAGGTTTGGTATGAAATGAAATTTCCCAAATACACAATTCGTCAATGGGTGAGCATTGGATTGTACTTACTGGGATTAGGGATGCCAATATTTAGTGCTTATGATAGACGCAGTTTATTCGGTTTAGCACCTACTTTTGCGACTTATGAATGGTATCACTGGCTTCCATTTAGTTCGTTGTTTTGGTTGGGTGCAGCTTATGCTTGGTCAAGTGATCGAATCTGGCGTTTTCTTGCCTGGGTTATGTTCATACTGGGAATATTTTTGAGTGGCGTTTCATGGCTTCAAGCCTCACTGCCATAAAAATCACTGAATCTCGAGATTTTAAATCTCGAGATTCTGCTTGTAAAACCGCAAAATTTAGTTTGGAGCATCATGAATCCTAAAACTTTCAAAATTCGTTATCGGGTCAGTCTTGGATTGTACGTGCTGGGGTTGGCGATGCCAGCCGTTAGCACTTATTACAACCGCAAATACGCAATTAGCTTTTCGCACTTTTTGGAACCGTATCGTTGGTATCAGTGGCTTCCCTTCACTCTGTTGTTCTGGTTAGGTGCGTCATATACCTGGACAGATGACCGTATTTGGCGTTTGATTACATGGATTATTTTTGTGCTAGGAATATTAATGAGCGGTCTTTCCTGGCTTTATGCGGCACTAAACAGCTAAAGTAACTCAAATCCAAATTACTACCTTTAAAGCCCTAAGAAGCTCGAGTATCACACCTCGAGCTTCCCTATTGTCTCAGAAGGTTTAGTATAAGATGAATTTCTCAGCACTCACAGTTCGTCAGAGGCATCAGCCGTGGATGCTGGCGCTAAAGTGCTCGGAAGCCTTTTACCAAACGACTCGATTCTCGAGTACGGTTTTACGGTACGCAGTGCCAGTGGTGACAGAACACTTATACCAAACGAACTGGGCGTGGTGACTTTGGGCTTTCGAGTCCCACTCCAAACAATCGTGACGGACACGCCTCGACGTTGGAGAACCACATTCACTTACGCCACCGACGCAATAACTCGAGTGACCCGCGACAAGTCAGAAACCACAGCCCAAGTTGTTGCTCGAGCGGCTGCACCAGTCAGTGCCACAGAAGTAGCTTTGGTTGGAACAGACACTGACATTGCTGGGAATGGATTGACAACCGTGCGCTTGCTTCGCATCAAGACCTTCATCGACTCAAACTCGGCTCCTGTCACAATTGGTACGACTGGCGGCACGGTTTCGCTGGGTCAGGCAAGAATTGATATCCCAGCGGGAGCCATTACTGGGTCTGCCTCCTTTAAAATAAATCAGCTCAACACAACACCTGCACCTTTACCTCAAGGATTCGAGATGGCACGAGCTTCTGGAGTCACCGTTGTCAGCGCATATCGTGTGTCTGCCAGTCAAGGAAGCTTCAACTCACAGCAGCTTTCAATCAGTGTACCAATCGATGTTCCAATCAATCTACCTGGAACCCCAATGATTACCGAACTCTATGTGTATGACGGTCAGACGTTTACCAAGATGCAAATTGAAAGTGCACCATTATTGTTTCAATACTACACGTATTCGTTAGATGGTAGCTCAAGCGGCATTACCCTAGGGCAAACGCACTAGTGAGAAACATGAAAGCCTAGTAACCTTAATGCGTAATCACTATCTCGAGCCGCACGAACTCGTTTACGTCGAACAGACACTGTTTTATCCGCATCCAACGACAAAATATTCAACACCATCCTCC
>JANMUC010000602.1:0-3081 GCA_031391225.1 Deinococcales bacterium | reverse complement strand
TCCCAGAAATCAATGTGACATTTACTAACCCAACGCAGGTAAAACTGGCGTTTGAACATCTTTTTGCTCGTGAAGCGCGAGATGTAACTGTGAATGGTGGACTTCTCTTGTTTACTGAATCACAAAAGGAAGAGCTATTTTCTGATGTTCAGGATGCAGTGCTAATGGTTGTTACTGGAAAAGGAGATTCTTTTCGCATTGTTTTCGCTGGAGTTATTGGAACTGATTGCCCAATACCTGATCTGGGTGTATTTGTTTCTGCGAACAGTCTTGTTTTTGACTATCGAGAGGGTACACACTGGGAGCAAGCCGAAATTCATTCGCTGCTTGTACTTTTGCGTCAACTTCGTGAACTTGGTGGAGTTGTGTCAATGCCCTGGTTCAGCTTCGGAAATGGCGAACGTGATTTTCTGGATGCACTGGATGCTGTGTAATACACACCAAACTCGAGCCACAAAGGAATTGCCATGAACCACCAACTTAAAACAAAACTCGAGCAATCATTCCAACTCACGCACGACCTTGTGGCGCATCTCGAGGAGGAATCCTTAAGCTTGGACTTGCCAAACCTTCCTTCCTATCAAATCTCGAGCCAGCTTTGGTGCGTTGTTGGCGCTCGAGAGGGTGATATCAAGTTGATAAACTATTGACTTGATTGTTCATTCAGTTCTTACGCAAAGCAGATTTCAGTTTTGTAAAGTATTCAGTTATGAATAGGCACGATCTCCAAGCTTGGATCGCTCGAGTGCTCTGCATTGCGCTGTGTACAGGTGCGGTCACTGCCTGTAAGCACAACACGAACGCAATTTCCCAATCTTCGCCGCAGGTGGTGTTACCGCTCGAGGTGATCGGGTCTGACGGATATATCGAAAGTGCAGTGTTCAATCTTAGTAATGCTGACGGTATTGATCGCTTGTCCGTGCAGTGCCATCGTTGCGCTTACCGAGACTCGAGCGTGAACCCTCAACGCGGCGCGAAAAGCAGCGTGCGGCTGAATGGTGGCGCATGGATCAACTTGGATGATAAGACCGCCAGCGTGCAAGAGCCAGCCAAGAGCTTCGGTGGTATCGCTGGAGGCTTTCACACGGTTCGGTTGACCGTTCCCATTTCTGGAGCAGTCAAGGGCGAGAACAAGCTCGAGTTTCGGTTTAATAAAACAGATGGATTCACGTCTGGATACCGAATTTTGAAGTTCAATTTGCAACGCGGCGGGCAAAACGTCTTGCCCGAATCCGCGTTCGAGGACGACCAACCGAGCAACTGGCAAGCGCCTTTGACCGACCCAAGCGACATCAGCAAAGGGCGTGAGTTGTGGAATTCAGCCGCACTCAAAGAATCCCCGATCTCGAGTCGAACGCTCAAAGCAAGCTGTAGCGCTTGCCACGCTGCCGATGGGCGCGATTTGAAGTATTTTAATTACAGCAATTGGAGCATTCAGGAACGCGCCCAATTTCATGGACTCTCAATGCTCGAGGGACAGCAAATCGCGTCGTACATCCGAGATTTGAACGTACCAGCCCCAGCACAGGCGCGACCCTGGAATCCGCCGTATCAACCAGGTCCTGGCTTGGATGGCAAACCCGTCGAGGAATGGGCGGCAGGTGCGGGCGTGAATGCGGTGCTTGAAAGCGATAAGGACATGCTGCCGTATCTCTTCTCGAGCGGAACCAGTCAGGAAGCAATCAATCAAACCGCCAGCCTCAAAAGCACGTTGAACATGCGCGAATTGCCCGTGTCCATTCAGTTACCTGACTGGAATGATTGGCTACCAGAGACACATCCGCTTGATGTCTGGGGCGATGCCTTCGCCAACAGCGACGCCACCAAGGCGTACAACGAAGTCAAACAAGCCTTTCAGACGGGTCAGGCGCACGACAAAATCATGATTAGCAAAATCGAATCGCTCTTAAGCCGCAGTTGGAAAGCCACGTTCTCGTATATGGGTGGTCCGATCCCGTGCATTTTGTACAACCAATACAAAGACAAAGAGCCGCCCCCACCTTCATTGATGGATCAATTGCCCACCGGAAAAACCTGTGAGGACGGCTTACAGGCAACGAATCACTGGTTGGCTGTCAAAAATTGGGAGTTCTTTCAGACGTACAAACTCGAGGATGCCACGCCCAAGCTGTACCCTTACGGCGAGAAACGCGGTTGGTTTGGTCGGGAACGCAATGTTTTCGAGGTCGCCTCACACCGCTCTGCGGACAACAGCCAAAATTTCAGGCAGCAATCTCGAGCGTTGGGCAGTTATCACAGCAATGCTTGGTATCATTTGCAACTGGTGTTGAATGCCGGAAACCGTGACCCGTACACGTTCTTTCCGCAGGATTGGTTTTACACGCCGATGTTCATTGCCCTCAACTCGAGGGATAACCGTCAGCCATTGGCTTTAATGAACACCGCCATGCACATCAAGATGTACCAGAATCTCGACCTAACTGGACCCGATGGTTTGGGTGAAGATCGTGGAGCTGGGTATGACGGTTGGTTTTTACCGTTCGTCAACGTCTGGCGATTCGAGAGTACCCTCGGTTGGGAGGGTGGTGATCTCTGGACGGGTAGCATTTCTGCCGATGCGAAAACATCCAAAGGTTTTCCGTGGACGCACCTTGACAACTACCAATCTGGATTGCGAGTCAAAGTCACCAACGCGTTGCTGCGGCAATTCTTGATCAAGACCAAAAGCTACCCGCTCACGGATATCCCGCGTCGCAGCCAGCCGAACCAAGGCGAATACTTTGAAACTGCCGATTACGTCGTGCCAACCGACAATCCAACCCCAGATTCAGAATGTATTTACACTTGTCCTGGAGACTCGTTTCAGGCTCGAGACACGTACCGCGCCTTGTTGCGTTTCCGTGAGATGGGCGTTGATGCGGTTTTGAGGAACGAGTTGATTGATTTGATGAAACAGTTGTTCCCCAATCCGAAAAATGATTGGGACGCGTTGCGTTAAAGATCACTCGAGAAGGGTTTTGTCAACTCGAGGCAGCCCTGGTAAGCTCGAAGCAATACTCAACCTGATTTCTCGAGCTTCCAAAACCACACTAAACTCGAGCCACCAAGGAAGTTTTTATC
>JANMUC010000574.1:0-6014 GCA_031391225.1 Deinococcales bacterium | reverse complement strand
GCAAGCACTCGAGCGCCTTCAAACCGATTACATTGATATCTTCCACCTGCATTCCTGTCCGTTAGACACCCTCGAGAATTCTGATGTGATTCCAGCCCTCGAGCAAGCCTTAAAACTTGGACTAATTCGCGTTGCGGCGTACAGTGGCGAGAACGAAGCGCTGGCGTGGGCAGCAAAATCTGGTCGGTTTGGCAGTTTTGAAACCAGCGTCAACATTTGCGATCAACAAGTGCTCGAGACGGTCATTCCAGATGCCGCAAAAACGGGTTTGGGTATAATTGCCAAACGTCCAATCGCCAACGCGCCTTGGCGTTACGCAACTCGTCCAGTCGGTGATTACTGCGAAACCTACTGGGAGCGCCTACAAACCATGAAACTCGAGCCTGAAGAACTGTCTTGGGATGAGTTCGCCCTACGGTTTTCGGCGTTCGCCCCTGGCGTTTCCAGCGCCATCGTTGGCACTTCCAGCCTCGAGAATTTGGCACGAAATGTTGAAATTGTCGGGAAAGGTGCGCTTGATTCTGAAACTGAAGCTCGAGTTCGGAAAGCTTTCAAAACCCATGATCAAAATTGGATCGGACAGGTTTAAATCTGTAATTTGCAAGCTTGAGAACCTAATATTGCAGCTTTCAAGATAGCAACAAAGCTCCCTTCTCCCGCTGGCGGGAGAAGCGGTTTCGCCCGAAGGTGCGTCTTGAAACCAAGACGGGTTGGGGATGAGGGTGGGCGGTTACTCGCCCCCTCGAGATTCCAAACTTGTCGCGTACAATAGCCCATGAGTCTCGAGCTTGTGGATACCCCCGCCTTGTTGGTCGATTTGGATATTTTTGAACAGAACATCAAAGCGTGTTTTGCCGCGCTCGAGGGTAAAAACGTCTTGGTTCGTCCGCATTTGAAAACGGGTAAAAGTTCGATCATCGCGCATAAATTACTCGAGGCTGGTGCGGTTGGGATTTGCGTGGCTAAACTTGGCGAGGCTGAGGTCATGGCGGCGGCTGGCATTGAAGATATTTTGATTACCACTGAACTGGTTGGTGCACCTAAACTCGAGCGATTGGTGAAACTACTTCAGGATCACCCAAGCATTAAACTGGTGGTTGACAATCTCGAGGCGGCAACGGCTTTAAACGCAAAACTCGAGCACGCTGGATTGCAAGTTGAGATTTTGCTCGACGTGAATGTCGGTCAAAACCGTTGCGGTGTACAACCCGAAAACGCCTTGGAATTGGCGCTCGAAATTCGCAAACTCGAGCATCTGAAATTGATTGGCGTGCAAGGTTACGAAGGTCATTTGCAACATGATCGTAATCTCGAGAACCGCAGAAATTCGTGTCTGGCGGCAATGGAAAAACTTGGTAAGGTGGCGTTTGAACTCGAGAACAGTGGTTTTGAAATGCAAATTGTGACCACGGGCGGCACGGGAACGTACCCGTTTTGCGCCGAGCACCCTCGAGTCACCGAGGTTCAACCAGGGTCTTTTATTTTTATGGATACCGACTATTTGGCAACGCCTGGTGTGCCGTTTGAATCGGCTTTAACGGTACTTTCAACAGTGATTAGTCTGACTGAATCTCGAGCTATTGTTGACGCGGGTTTGAAATCACTGTCCACCGATTCTGGTTTTGCAATACCTGCAAATCTTTCAGGTTGGAAGTATTCACCAGCGGGTGACGAACACGGTTTACTCGAGCATGATGGTGCAGGCTCGAGTTTGCGCGTTGGTGATTTGGTGCAACTGATTCCAAGTCATATTGATACGACAGTCAATCTGCATGATGTTTTTCAGGTGCATCGTGCTGGGTTGCTTGAGGATACTTGGACGATTTTGGCACGTGGGAAAATTCAGTAAATCGTAGTGACCAAGACCTGCGTCAAAAAAGAGTTATGACTTGTAGAACCCAAAAACACTTTCAAATTGGGAGGTTATTTCAAGGCAATTTTAAGTTCAGAAAAAACCACCAACATTAAATAGAATATGTTGCTCTTCAGGTGAAAAATTTATTGATTTAACACTCGAGTGTTAAAACTGATTTAGCCCTCAGTCGTTCCACGAGATTCCGTAATTCTTAAGCCAAGCCAACCCTTCGCAATCGTCATTTGCAGATAGCGAGCATGGTTAAACACTAGCAGCTAAACGAGTCTCGAGTTGCCTAAATGCACGACTGTACTTTTGTTTGTTAGGGGCGTGATTGGCAAAAGCCAAGTTGAGAATGTAACGCATAAATGGATAAGAATCTTTGCTTGGCACAGGCTCAAAATGAGTGGTTTGTAATGTGCCTAAGACCGCATGAGTTTCGATTCGGGCGGCTTGCACAAACGGGGCGTAGATACTCGAGGCACTGATTTCAAGCATTGCTTTGGCGCTTTCTGGTTTTTGAATTTTTAAGTACGCAAATGCCATCAGCGCAGCCCTGAATTCAAGGTCTTCGTTCAGAAAAACCTGATGCTCGAGTAAATCCAGTGTTTGCTGCGGACGCTTTTGACGCAGTGCCAAATGTGCTTTTCGCAGGGTTAATTCAGATTCTATTTCAGGGGTGATGTGCTGTGCTGCCAGTTCAAGAAACTCATCGGCAATACTGTACCGATGCTGTTCGATTGCCATGTCCGCCAGAACCAAAGCCCGACTGCTGACTTTAGGCATGGCGTTTTGTTCTTGGGCAACTTCTAAGGCTTTGGTTACTCGAGTCCAAGCAGATTCTAATTTTAGTTGAATGCGTTCAATCGCGGCGATATTGACCAAGTACGAACCTGTCAAACTTGGGTCTGGGTGCGTTTTGAGCAATTCCAATCCCTGCTCGAGATAATGGTGACTACTCTCGAAATGCGAAGTCTCAAAGGTGGTTTTACTTAAATTTAAGAGCGTTGCAATTTGTCCTGCGGTATCACCAATTTTTTTGGCGGTCTCGAGTGAACGCTTAAACATTCGCGTTGCGGCTCGGTGCTGCCCAGACAGCATCTCGAGGACACCTGCGGTGGATAATGCCCGGGTCAAACCAAGTTCGTAACCACTGCGAGCAAAGCCCTTTAAGCTGGCTTGATTATGGATTTTTGCACTGGCAAATTGTCCGCGTTGCACCTCTAAGACACACAAGACATTATGCACTTCGGCGGTTTGCTGATCCTCAAGGGCATTTTTATCGGCTAAGGCACGCTGCAAAAACGTTTCTGATGCTGCCAACTGACCCGTTTTCATTAGGGTAATCCCGTGCAGATAAGCGGCTACTGCGCCCTGTTTGCCGCTTCGCTCGAGGTGTGGTGCAAAAAATTCTCGTGCCTTATCGTATTCGGCATTATTAAAATGCCATAAAGCCCGTTGCAAATCGGCTGTCACCCGATGCTCAGGCGTGCGGTTACGGGCTTCGCGTTCCAAATCCCGAATCGCTTCGCGCCAAATTCGGTTGTCCAAACGCCGTGCCAGAATCACCCGGGTTTGCAGCACGATAAAACGCTGATCGGTGTTCTCGCCAAGCTCGAGTACCTTGTTGTAAAAACTAAAAGCATCCGAGATTCGGTTCTGCCGGCTTGCCAGTTCTGCGGCTTCCAGGTATTTCTCGGTAGACTCAAGCCGTTCACCTGCCTGCTCGAGGTGCGCTGCAATGAGTTCTGGTGCAGCGCTTAAGGCTATTAAACGCTTGGCAATGCGACGCTCGAGAATTCGTTTGCGTTCGGTTGTCATGCCTTTGCCTAAATCCAGCAGTTCATAATTTGATTCAGTTTGGCGCAATAAACCTTTGCTCGTTGCTAACTCGAGAACTTCAAGTACCTCAAAATCGGTTAGTCCAAGCACATCCAGTAACATTGGCGCTTCAAAAGGTTGTGCCAGTAAACTGGCTGCTTCGAGCAAACGTTGTAATCGAACATCGGTTTGTGGCTTAGAACTGGTACTTGTCTCCAAACCCAATTCGTGGGCTAATGCCATTGTTTCAGGCAACGGCTCGAGACCAAGTTCAGACTTTAAGAGCGTCTTAAAACCCTTGTAACGCTCAAGCGCGGCTGGTTTACCCAGATGCGCCGCCTCGAGTCGCAAAGCAGCCTGTACCGCCGTTTCACGCAACGCATCGGCACGCAAAACCTCGAGCCACGCATCCAAAGCAGGTAAACCACTTAAACCCTTGGCTCGAGCTTCCAAACGGCTTAGACGCAGACGCGAAAACGTCTCACGCTGCATTTGTAACCAACCCTGAAAACTCGGTGCTTGCGGCACATCAAACCTCGACATAAAATCAGCAGCAATCAGAACTTCGGAATCTCGAGCAACTTGGGCATCGCAGGTACAACGCAAACGCACCACATCATCCACCTCGAGAAAATCTACAATCGGTGTTTTAGCCAATCGGTACAATTCCTGACGCAAATTGCGTTTAGGATTCTCGAAATCCAAATCATCCCACAGTAATTCCGCCAGTTTGTCTCGGGTTGTCGCGCCTTCGAGTGCCAAGTACGCCACCACCCCCCAGGCTCGTTTGGTCGGCAAGGATAAATTCTGACCCGCCAAAACCAACTGAGGTGCGCCAAACAAACGCACCTCGAGAACACCCCTTGCCGTTAAAGTCATGCAGCATTCTAACGGCAACTCAGCAAATCGTGCTGTGAGGATTCACTCGGAGTGTAATTACGGTAAACGAATCGTAAATGCACCAAGTAGAACAGGCACAGGTACAGGTTTTTTATCAGCCAGTAAATCATCCCCAAGTTGACCTTTGTTATCTCGTCCCCAACTGAGCAATACACCATTGGCTTGTAAGGCAAGATTATGATTTCCATTAGATGTGGCTATGGCAACAATGTTGCTTGCACCACTGACAGGTACAGGAATAGCCTTGCCTACAAATGCAGCATCATCGCCAAGTTGACCGTAGAAATCATCACCCCAACTTAGGAGTGTACCATCGGCTTTTAAGGCAAGCGAATGTTCAATTCCAGCAGCCAGTGCCACAATGTTATTTGCACCACTTACAGTCACTGGTGTGGGCTGACCCAAAAATGCAGCATCATTACCAAGTTGCCCTTTGCTATCCATGCCCCAACTCAGGATTGTTCCATCGGATTTTAAGGCTAAGGAATGATAACCACCTGCGGCGATAGCCACGATTTTAGTTGCACCAGCCACAACAACTGGCGTGATTTTATCCGTTGATGCAGCATCATCACCAAGTTGACCAAAAATATCATCGCCCCAACTTAAGAGCGTGCCATCGGCACGTAAAGCCAACGAATGCGAATACCCCGCAGCAATTGCAATAATGTTTGTTGCACCACCAACAATCACAGGCGTATTTTTTTGAGCAAGGTTATTAATTCCGAGTTGCCCCTCAGCATTCCATCCCCAACTTAAGAGCGTACCATCAGACTTTAAGGCAAGCGCATGGTTAGAACCTGTGGCAATGGCAATAATACTACTGGCATTGATAACTTCAACGGGTTCGGAACTGCTTACAGCAATAGCATCATTACCGAGCATCCCAAATGTATCACTACCCCAACTGCGGAGCGTACCATCGGATCTCAACACCAAAGAAGAAACTTCACTTGCGGCTATTGCAACAACATTGTTCACACCCGTAATTGCCACTGGCAAGAATGAATCGGCAAATTGAATATCATTACCAAGTTGACCAAAATTATCACCACCCCAACTAAACATTGTGCCATCTGGTTGCAAAGCCAAAGAATGCTGTCCGCCAGAACTAATACTTGGTTTAATCGGATTGATACTCATAAAAATAGTGGTTTTTTTGGTTGGGTCTTGGACACTACTGGCAGTCACCCGAACCACTGTTCCTGAACTCGAGGCTGGGGCATTATAAAAAACTGTGTTCCCAGTTAAACTGGATAACGAACCCGTGCCACCAGCTTCAATAGCCCAATTGACATTATTATCAAAAGAACCTGTACCAACCACAGTTGCCAGCAAAGTAGAACTACCCGTTTCACGCAGCACCACTTGCGAAGCAGCAATACTGACCCCTGTAACACTTGAGGGAGGCACAATAACCGCGTTCGTGTTAATTGTA
>JANMUC010000560.1:0-2223 GCA_031391225.1 Deinococcales bacterium | reverse complement strand
TCGGACTCCTGCGATGGCGATTGGTTTGGCTGCTCGAGTTTGGAGTGTTCTGGATTTACTGCGAGTCCAAGTGTTCCCTAAACGACCACTGGGGTCAGTATGATGCACAACCACTACCAATTATTGCTCGAGGTATTTTTTCAACATCTCGAGCGAGTCTATGGTCAACGAATTTTGCAATTCTGGAAGTTCATCCAATGCAAAAAACCTGACTTCCGAACCCTCGAGTCCATCCGCTTTGGGTGTTCCAGTCCAGTTCTTTGATCCAAAAACCGCACCCACATTGTAAATCTGGTCGCCGTTTGGGTATTCAAAAAAATACTTTTTGCCTGAAAGCATTCCTAAAAACTCGAGTTCCAAAATCGTGATGTTGGCTTCTTCAAACGCTTCACGAATGGCGGTTTCCTCGAGTGAATCACCAAGTTCGCACGAACCGCCGATTGTTCCCCAGTTTTTGGTATCGGTACGGTGTTGCAACAAAACACGATTTAGATTGTCAAGAATTAACACTGTGCTTCCAGGCAGAATTATCGGACGATGACCGACCAAAGCACGAAGCTCGAGAATGTATGACATGGCTCGAGCTTCGCATTTTTGTATGAGGTGTTTTCACATCAAATCTCGAGGTTTGAGCAAGGCTTGATTTTATGTCCAATATGACATAGACTTCTTCGGTGCAACCCACGTCCAAACCTATCGTTTGGCTTCACGTCGAAATCAAAACACCACCATTCTCGAGCCAAGCCAGACTCGAAACAGGCTTGCTTTTAAGGTTGCTGCAACAAGGTGAAAATCTTGGGTTGCCTCACTCGCGTCCAATGCCCATCATTGGTCAAAATTGCCACGAATTGCGTATTCCAGACGAAAAACACAATTGGCGAATCATGTACCTCTTGGATTCAGATGCAATCGTGATTCTCGAGGTGTTTGCCAAAACGACACCGAAAACACCCAAACGCACACTCGGGATTTGTCAACGAAGGCTCAAACTGTACTTTCAAACTTTGGAGGTTAACGATGCAAAAGACAAAACGTAAAGCCCTCGAGAATGCAGGCTGGAAAGTTGGCAGCGTAACTGACTTTCTCGAGCTAACTCCCGAAGAATCTTCGTTGATTGAAATGCGTTTGGCGCTCAGTCAAGCCTTACAAAAACAACGAAAAACCCAGCATTTAACCCAAATCGATCTTGCAAAACGACTCGGCTCGAGTCAATCTCGAGTAGCAAAAATGGAAGCCGCCGATGGAAGCGTATCCTTTGATTTACTGATTCGGGGTTTATTGGCAGCAGGAGCGAACAACACGGACATTGCTCGAGCGATTCAGCACGGGTCAACCTAAACAATCAGGAAGCTCGAAAAACCAAGCTTCCTGACATTTCATGTGTAAGTTTCAGACCACTACAAACGCTCGAAACCTCGAGTCCGCTCCCAATCGGTCACGGCTGCCTCAAAAGCCTCGAGTTCGACATCGGCGTAATTGACGTAATGCTCGATCACGGCTTCACCAAAAGCGGCTTTGGCGAGTTTGGACTTGGCGAACAAATCCCGTGCAGCCCGCATGGTGCTGGGAACTCGAGGTTTTTTAGAATTATAAGCATTGCCCTTAAATTCTGGCTCGAGTTCGAGTTTTTGTTCCATGCCGTGAATGCCAGCGGCGATCATGGCGGCGAGTGCCAAATACGGGTTAGCATCCGCGCCAGCCACCCGATTCTCGAGCCGCAAACTTGCGCCGTGTCCGACCACGCGCAAGCCGCAGGTGCGGTTGTCCCGACCCCAGGCGATGCTGGTCGGGGCAAAACTGCCGATGGCGAATCGTTTGTAAGAGTTGATATTGGGCGCGTAGAACAACGTGAACTCTTTCAGGCACGCCAGTTGCCCCGCCATAAAATGCTGGAAGGCTTGTTCGTCTACCTGAAACAACTGCTTGCCGTCACTCGAGCGGCGCAAACTCATGTGGATATGGCACGAACTGCCCTCGCGTTCGTTGAATTTCGCCATGAATGTCACAGAAATGCCCATTTCGGCGGCAATTTCTTTTGTCCCATTTTTAAAAACCACGTGATCGTCTGCCGTCTCGAGCGCGGTCTTGTACTTAAAATTAACCTCGTGCTGTCCAAAGTTGCATTCGCCTTTTGAATTCTCGCAGTACATTCCAGCACCCGTCATCTCGCGGCGCAAGCGACCAATGAACGGTTCGACACGGGTTGTGCCCAGAATGCTGTAA
>JANMUC010000559.1:0-4615 GCA_031391225.1 Deinococcales bacterium | reverse complement strand
GCCCAGAATGCTGTAATCCACGTTGTACTGATTGCCTGGCTCGAGGTTGTAATAATGGTTTTTGGCGGCGTTTTCAAACGTTTCATTGAAAATAATAAACTCGAGTTCGGTGGCGGCGAGACACTCTAAACCCATATCTTTTAAGCGCTCGAGCTGATGTTTGAGAATCTGACGTGGGCTTTGCACGACTGGTGTACCGTCTTGCCACTCGAGGTCACATTGAATCATAGCGGTACGGTCAAGCCAGGGAATCAGGCGCAGGGTGTCAAAATCGGGTTTAAGGCGAAAATCGCCGTAACCCGTTTCCCAACTCGAGATGTTGTAACCATTAACGGTTCGCATCTCGGTGTCTACCGCCAGCAGGTAGGCGCAACCTTCCGCACCGTGCGCCGCAACTTCGTCCAAGAAATACTGCGCGGTCAAACGCTTGCCCATCGGACGACCCTGCATGTCGGTCAAGGCAATAATGATCGTATCAATGTCTTCGCTCGAGACGAGGGTTTTAAAATCTTCAAAATTCAACATCATGTCCCCTTTAAAACTCGAGTTTATTGCGCGGTCATGCCACCATCGGCGGTAATGATTGAACCAGTGATAAAACTTGCTTCGTCGGATGCCAAAAACAGTGCCAGATGCGCGATTTCCCTGGGCGTGCCAGGTCTTCCAATCGGCTGGAACGAATCAATCGAAGCATACACTTTATCCAAACCACCAAGCATCTCGGCATGGGCGTAATTGATGGGAGTGTCCACCCAACCAGGGCAGATGGCATTACAACGAATGCCTTTTTTGGCGTAATCGAGCGCCACGCCTTTGGTCAGCATGACAATCGCACCTTTGGACGCCGAATAGACACTCAGGAAAGGTTCTGACACCAAACCATTGACGCTCGAGATGTTAACAATACTTCCAGCGCCCTGCTCGAGCATGAATGGCAGTACGGAACGGCTGGCATAAATCGCGCCTTTGACATTGACATTTAAGGTTTTGTCGATCACTTCATCGCTGACTTCGTGCAATAAACCAGGAATGTTGACGCCAGCATTGTTGACCAGCACGTCCACCCGACCAAATTCGGCGGCGCAAGCCAGCACAAACGCTAGGACTTGCGCAGGGTCGCTGACATCGGCAGTACAAGCTCGAGCCACGCCGTTTGTTGCCAAGATCAAATCTCGAGTCTCGAGGGCAGAATCCGCATTACGATCCACGCACATGACCTTGCCGCCCTCTTCGGCAAAACGCACTGCAATGGCGCGACCAATGCCCGAGCCTGCACCAGTCACGATGCAGGCTTTATCATTGATTCGAGTCACTTAATCTCCTGAAAGGGCTTGTTCGGCTCGAGCGATTTCGGCTTGGCGTTTTGCAATGCTATCGCCAGTAGGTGGTCCTGTAAAACGGTTTCTCTCAAAGGCAAACCAACCAATTGCCAACAGTACAGTCATACCAACCGTTAAGTACAGGGCTTTGTCGTTTGGTGGTTGAATACCAATTGCAAAAATCAGAATCACACCAATTAACGCCGCTACCGCAACAATTTGAAAAGCAGAACCCAAATTCCACGGTCCCATTTGCGTCCAAGATTTCCCATAAGCCAGCAATCCTGCACCGATGGGCATACCATAACTCAAGAATAAGAAAATCACAGTGACAGACACAATCGTGGTGTAAACCGGTGCGTACAAGGTAAACAAAATACTGATAAACGCACCAACCCAGATTGCCGCCACTGGAGTACGAAAGTTAGCATGAATTCCACGTAAAAAACTTGGAAAACCACCATCTCGAGCGAAAGCAAAAATCATTCTCGAGACGCTGGTCACGGTGGCAAGCCCACACAAAAATTGTGAGAGGAAAATTCCTACGTAAAGCACGGTTTTTAACCAAACTGGTAAAACTGCAGTTAGAGTTTCAAAAAACACGCCCCAGCCTTGGCTGGCTGCCTTATTCATATCTGGAATTGCCAGCACAAAGGCGCACAGCATGATGTAACCACCAATGCCCGAATACAACACACTGGTGACAATTCCTTTAGGTACGGCTCGTTGGGCATCTTTGGTTTCTTCGGCGGTATGCGCCGAGGCATCAAAGCCTGTAATGGTGTAAATCGGCAACAGCAAACCAAGCAAGAACACGCCAATCACACTCGAGGTGGCAGGCCAGACTCCTCCGCCAGCATCGCCCGAATAATTGGTAAAGGTAAACAACCTAGAAATATCTGGATTCTTGGCAAAAATCAGCAAAGAAAGCGTTAGTACGCCCGTCACTGCAAAAATGAGATAACCTGAAGCGTCGGTCAGTTTAGTCGTTAAACCAATGCCAAAATGGTTAACTGCCGCTTGCAAAGCTGTGATTACAACCACAAAAACCAGTTGGGTTGTAAAAGTACCAGTTATTCCTAGGTCAGCGCCAAACGCACCCATAAAAAATCCATACGTTCCGACGTTAATTGCACCCAGCACTGTCACCAAACCAAGCAAATTAAACCAAGCTGTTGCCCAACCCCAACCGCGCCCTCCTAGGATTGAACTCCAATGGTACAAACCACCCGCCGTTGGGTAAGCACTGGCAATTTGTGCCATACCAAGCGCAAAAATAAGGCTGACCAAACAACCGATTGGCCAGCCAATCCCGATACTTGCACCACCAGCACCTGCAATACCCTGAGCGAGTGAGTTAATCCCACCAGAAAGAATGCAAATGATTGAAAACGAAATCGCAAAGTTCGAGAAGCCCTTCATGCGTCTCGAGAGTTCCTGGGCGTAACCCATGTTGTGCAAGGTTTGCATGTCGCGTGCAACAATTTCGGCTTCAGAACTCTTGTTTGAATCGTTCATACATCCTCCTGTGTCGGTGGCTCGAGTCTCCCCTGTTGTTTCTCGAGGTTGTGCTGATCCTTGGCGCGTTCCTCCTTGAAAAAAATAAAATAAGTCACGACTCTCGAGGCTCTTTTTAAAAACGCGCTCAATAGTGACTTTGACCAACAAAACTGCCTGTTCACCTCGAGCCTAAAGGCTTGGACAACTCTGTGTCAAATAAAACCTAAACTTTAACGCCCGAGCATTAGTGCTCGAGCGTTTTACATCAAGATTTTTGTGATTTAGCGTCTTGAACGTTCCAAAGAACGGGTAATCCAAACCCAGATGCTCGAAAAGCGCACTTTGATTCGCTCAAAAAACCCTGGGGCGTGATGCTTGACAAAGCTTTCGGTGGCGACTTTAGAGCCGACATCTTGCCCGTGTAGTTCTGTCAGAAAGTACCTGTGATCCATCATAAAAAGGTACAGTTCGGCTTCGGTACGTTGTTTGAATGATTCGAGTGCATTAGAATCACGAATCTCGAGGATCATGTGGCTGTAGAGTTTGTCGTACCAACTGATAACCGCCTCATGCCAGGAAATGTCTCGTTCGAGGTTCAAGCCCAAATAATAGCGTCTGGTACGAATATGATCGATCAAAATATCGTAACGACCTGGGGTCGAAAACATGATCTCGAAATGGTCTGGTCTTAATGTCTCGAGTTCGGTTTCGATTAAAAACTTGGCGTACTCACCTTTGATAATCAGGTTTTTCAGATCATCACCGCGCTCGGGTGGCACGATCACATCAAGTTCGATCACTTCGGCATCAATAAACTTTTGCCCCTCGAGCGCCGCGACAGAAACGCGGTGGTTGCCGTCTTTGACAAAATAGGTTTCGCCAACTTTATAGACTTGAATCACGGGCAAGCTTTTACCCTCGAGTTGCAAACGCCTGATATTGACCCAACGGTCAACGTTGTGCTCGGATTTGGGCAGGTAAGAATCGTCAAAATCGCGGTAACGATCAACACTACCAATGATCGCATCGACGGGAATGGTTTGAATACCCACATAATGTTCGCCAATGGGTTTGAGTTCTTTGATCGCTTCAAAAGGAATGAGTTCGTTCGATTCGCCGCGCAACCAATGCAGCACATCGTGAACCCAGGCGCGACGCATGGCTTGCGCAGAGTCGTGTTCAGCTTGATTGGCAAAATTGCTCATGAGTCACCCCCGTGTATAGGATACCCAGGCAAGTCTGAGAATTGTCATGAAGCATTAAAAACATGTTTGTAAAGCATCAACTCGAGCAAATGACCAATTTGCTTGCTGTGGCGAAAGCTTGCAGCACCGAATCGGCTGGAAACTCGAGTTTTTCGAGCACCATGATTTCATGCGCGAGGCTGAAAGTCGGGACTGAAATGGGCGCTCCGCGTGCCGCGAAGCCAAAACCTTTGGACAGTCTGTTGCCACCAGCATCAATCGCCACGCTGGCAATCACCGCGCATTGCACGCCAGTCAAATCACAACTCGAGCCGAACAGATGAAAATTACCAATTTTTGCCGCTTTTTTTGGGGTGTTCTCGAGTTTCCAAAAAGCGTCTTTTTTGGTTCGGTGCGGAACGATCAAGGTTTTTTCAGCCTCGAGAATCATTTCGCGCAAGGGCAGCAATGCCGCTTCCATGCCGACCAGTACAACGCTCGAGGCTTTCAGAGTTGGGTGCAGCATCAAGTTTGCCGCCGCCGCTCGAGCACCCTTAAAGTTGGGATTATGCCCGTGTGGCGGCATTGGGTACGCCGCCGCATTTTCACGCA
>JANMUC010000527.1:0-1780 GCA_031391225.1 Deinococcales bacterium | reverse complement strand
CATCGGGCGCAGCCAAGACATTCCAGGGCGGTTTGTGGTTACCCAATGGTGTGAACACGTTGGGCAACGAGTACACGCATTGGACGATGGCACTCGAGGAATACTGGCTGTAATTTTAGCGAAATCGCTTGCAAACGCCTGTGACGTGGCATATCACCACGGCACCAACAAATTCTTAATCTGCTGGCATGAAGCCGAAGTTATGGATTGACGCTGGGCACGGTTACGAAAACACCGAAAAGGGCAAATACGACCCTGGTGCAGTGGGTTTGGGTCACACCGAAGCCGACACAGTTTTGACGATTGCCCTCTCTGGGCGTTGGATTCTCGAGATGAATTACGGCATTGAAACCTATCTGACACGGGACGATGACCGAGACTCAAGTCCGGTGGATGCTCGAGACAATCGCGCCCTGGCGGCTGGGTGCAATTTTGGCATCGCGCTGCACATGAACGCCAATAAAAGTGCCAATGCCAGAGGCACAGAGGTTTTCTACCGCGACGCTCGAGATGCGGACTGGGCGAAAGAGGCTCAAGGTGCGGCATTATCGGCATTTGGGTTGCGTGATCGCGGGCTAAAAACCGAAAAGCAATCACAGCATCCCACTTTGGCAGTGCTGAATTTTGGACCGCCAATGTGCCTGCTCGAGCTTGGATTCATCACCAACAAGCAAGACCTGAAACGCGTCCTCGAGCGGGACAGGCGTATCGCGTTCTGGAATGCAATTGGCAAAGTATTGACGAGCAAGTAAGCCCTAAGTCAAATCCTGAGTCAGCACAACTTGATCACCACAGAAAGAGGTTCAACATGAAATTATTTGCCACTCGAGCCGCCCTGCCATTTCTCAGTTTCGTGCTGATCAGCGTGATTGTTTTCGCACTGCTGGGTTTTGCTCGAGCGCAGGGTGTGACTGACCCGCCCGTGCCGCCAACCAACATCATCACCACGCAAGGCGCGGCATGGTTCGCGTTGGTCGCACTGGTGGCAGCCCTGGGCGTTCCAGTCACCTCTCGAGCCGTTGATTTTGTGCTCGAGCGATCTTGGGGCAAATGGATTCAAGGTGATTTGATCGTGCTGCTGTCGCTACTGATCGCAACGCTTTGGACGTTGTTTGTTTTTCAACCAGGACTTTTGAACATTTCAGCCTTTTCACTACTGCCCGCCTGGCAGAGCATCGCGGCGGTTTCAGTCACCATTGCGATTTCAGCAAGTGGTGGTAAAGACAGTGCCACTCGAGCGTTACGGCAGAAGAGAGAACTCGAGGTTCAGAAATGACCTTCGTGCTCGAGCTTTTTAAACAACTGGGATTAAGTTTAACGACTGAACAGATTCATAAAATCGAATTTGTTTTTGCCCAACTTGACCCAGTTGAACGCACAGGGCAAATCGCGCAATTCTTGGCAGAGGTACGTGAGGGCGTAACCCCTTCGATCATCAAGGCGGTGCTCGAATGAAACACTTAATTCTAGGCGCGTTGGCACTGGTTTTTTTCGCCTGTACGCCCTCGCAAGTGGTTGACAATTTCGTGCCTCAATTCCCGCCAGGTTCGAGCGGCTCGAGGCTCGAGAGCGGTTTGGGTTGGAAGATCGAACTGGACTCGAGCGCCCCTGGTTGGATTATTGCCAGTGGTCAAGTGATTCTGGCACTGCCTGAGAGCACTGCGCCGTGCGCTTGGCAGGCGACATCGGCGGGGGAACGTTTTGCCATCAAATGCAACACGCCCAACAAATTCACGCTTGACACCAAAGGGCAAGTGCAAGCTTTGCCGCTCGAGAACGT
>JANMUC010000513.1:0-7151 GCA_031391225.1 Deinococcales bacterium | reverse complement strand
TTCTCAAAGAAATCACAAGCTGCGAAACGACGTTCCTCGAGTTGTGATTTTGTGAGCTTCTTGGGATTCCAGGGCATTTCGTGATTATACCATTCCGAGCAAACTTGCGGAAGTCAATAGCACCATTCCAAGTATTAGACTGGAGATTGTAATAATTCGCGTAAATTACGGCACTGCCTGTGAAAGCATCAACATCACTCCAAACCACGATTGCATTTCCCAAAGCATCAAATGCTATCTGTTGATATACTTGATAATTTCCGTTCAAAGGTACAGCATCAATAACTTTAGGTATGCTCCAAATTTCATTGGGCGCACGCCAAGCAGTGTATAAACGTGTTCCAGAATCTACACCTGTATAATTGATTTGTACCCAAACTGCAACTGCATTCCCTAATGCGTCCGCTCGAATAATTGGAGAACGTGATCTTAATTGATCTGTAGCATCTATTTGCGCTGCGCCTTCCCACTGTTGCAAATTGGGATTCCAACGATTGGAAAAAATCTGAAGGCTTGTTTGACTATTATATTGCTCCCAAACAACCGTTGCATAACCTTTTGCATCCACGGCAATTGATGGACTACCTGCACCAGAATCTCCAGCATCAATAATTACAGGTGTGCTCCAAGTGTTCGTGATAACACTGAACTGATTCGCATAGATTCTTGTTCCACCTTTTAGAACTTGAGTCCAAACAGCAGTTGCATTGCCTTGAGCATCTAGTCCAACTTTTGGAAACCCGAAAGCGAACGACGTGTTGGTTGCTCCTGCATCAATGATCGTTGGACCTTGCCAAGTTTGGTTAGACCCTAAAGACCTATTGGCGTAAATACGATTCGCAGTCCCATCTGATTGCTGCCAAACCACAATTGCGTTGCCAAGAGGGTCAGTGTCAAATGATGTCCAGTCCGAATTGGCTGAACCAGCATCGATTTGGGTTGCAAGTGATGTTGGGGTTACAGGACCTCCGGGGCAAGCTGTGAAAATCAGAGCGAGAATTGGAAGGAATATTAGGTTGGTAAGTTTAATCATTTTTAAGTCTCCAAATACTACCGAAGGAGAATACATCAAATCTAGCGAGTTAGTTGAGGAACTTTCACACGCGACAACTCCACTTTTATAAATATCAAAATTTACTTGGGAATTTCGCGCTCGAGATTCCGCCCTTATCCTTCTCGAGTCACTTCTATCACCATCGAAGCACACTTCCCCCCAAACCCAAACGAGTTTTTTAAGGTTCGTAAGGTTTTATCACTGCCAAAACTGGTGGGTTTAAGGTTTAATTTTCCTTCGGGTTTCAAAAAGCTGCTCGAGTTAAAATTGTGAATGTGCGGGATTATGCCGTGTTGCATGGATAAAATGGCGTAAATCGTCTCGAGAATCCCGGACGCGCCAAGGGTATGCCCGATCTTGCTTTTGGGGGCGTAAATTGGAATGTTTGGAAATTTGTTACTCAAAATTCTGTATTCCACCTCGTCACCAATTGGGGTCGAGGTCGCGTGGGCGTTGATGGCATGAATGTTTGGTACGTGTTTCAAAGCTTTGTCCATTGCCAGAATCGCGCCGCGTCCGTCAAAGTGCGGTGATGTGGCGTCGTAAGCGTCACTCGCCATCCCAACTGGGTACAGCGTGGCGTAAACGGTACTGCCGTATTCTTTTGACTTTTCAGGACTTTGCAAAATCAGCGTTCCTGCACCCTCACCCATGCAGAACCCTTCTCGAGCGTCATCAAACGGTTTGCTGGTGTTGCCCAGCGCGTGTATGGCGGCAAAGTATTTCATGCTCATCTGAAAGCATCCCGCGTCGGCTGCGCCAACCACCACGTAATCGTATTCCTCGAGCAACTTCATGGCGCTGTCAATCGACATCAAGCCTGTGGCGCAAGAGGCGAAGAGGGCATAGGAGACGCCGTGAAAATCGTAGTGGCTGGCGATTTGATGGCAAGCCATGTCGGGTAAACGGTTGACGATTGCCCTGGGGCTAACGCGCCGATTCTCGAGCAGTTTCGGTCCGCTCGAGTTTGCGTTCACCAGCGTCATGACCTACCTTGCGTTTCGTGGATTCGAGCATTATCGGTTCATTGGCATCACTTGGTTGGCATATACGTGTTGGGACTTCGTGCATTTTTTGTACGGCAATCCGATTGTGCCATTCGTTCAGACATCCTCGAACTAAGTGGACGTGCTGGGTCAAAGAAACGGAGTTCCTGACCATTTCAAAGAAGGTGATCGTCTATTTGGGATAGCCGCAGATTCAGCCAGTTAATGGTAATTGGAATGAAGGCACACGGTCTATGATCGCCCCGAGTTCCCAACTTGCCTCCCCTCCAAAATTGGCACGTCTAACCCGTGCGCCTCGAGCTGCCCACAAATCCAACCGAACGCGTATCTGTCCTCGATAAAATCGAGTTCGTCACCAGGCACGACAATCACTGGTGAAAGGCTGTAATTCCGAATAAATTCTTCGTAGAGTTCGTTCAGATTCTCGAGGTACAAATCTGGAATGGCCTGCTCGTAATCCCGCCCACGTTTGGCAATGCGGCGCTTTAACGTATCTAAGTTGCAACGAATAAACACGGTTAAATTTGGCACGCGCAAGGCTGGCGAAATACCTTCGTACAATGCACGGTAGGTTGCCCAATCTCGAGCGTCCAAATGCCCTTGATTCTTGAGGTTTTGCGCGAAAATCGCGGCATCTTCAAACACGGTGCGATCTTGAATCACTCGAGAACCCGCGTTGACATCGCGCAAGTGTTGCTCAAGGCGTTTTGCTAAGAAAAAGACTTGCGAGTGAAAGGCGTAACGCCCCATGTCGCGGTAAAAATCCTCGAGGTACGGGTTTTCATCCACGGCTTCAAACACGGGAGTCAAGGCGTAACGGCTGGCGAGAAGTTTGGTCAAACTCGACTTCCCAGAGCCAATATTCCCAGCAATCGCCAGGTACATTTACGCGCTCGCTTGTTCGAGCAACAAACTCGAGCGCAAACCCGATTTTGAATTCTCAAGCACCGCATTAATGACTTGCCGACGGTGCTCGAGGTTGCCGACATAATCAAACCGACCCGCTTGCACCACCAGCAAATTGCCAGGGTACTCAAGGAAATACTGGTCGTACTGCTGGTTGAGCCTGTGCAAGTATTCAGGATCAATCGAGCGTTCAAATTCTCGTCCGCGTTTGGCGATGCGCTCGAGCAAGACTGGCACTTCGGCACGCAGATACACGGTCAAATCGGGCTGCCTGAGTTGCGGTGAAAGGTGGGAGTACAAATCTTTGTACAAATCAAATTCGGCGTCTTTTAAATTCATGCTGGCAAAAATAAAATCTTTATCGAACATATAGTCGCTGACCACGCCCGCATCAAACAAGCTTTCTTGCACCAAACTGGAAAGCTGTTTAAACCTTGAGAGTAAGAAAAACACTTGAACGTTAAACCCAAACCGCTCCGCATCCTGATAAAAATCTGCCAGAAACGGGTTTTCTTCGACCACTTCGAGGTTGAGCCTCGAGTGTGTGACCTCAGACAAAATTTTGCACAGCGAGGTCTTGCCAACCCCGATAGGACCTTCGACAACGATGTACACGATTTCCTCCGCTTGAAAGTCTACTTAAAGATTTTCGAGATTATTCTACAGCAGGTTTCAAAAAGTTGAACACGAGCGTTAACTTTGAAAACCAACCGTAAAAGCAACCGTGCGAAAGATGAAAACCAAAAAATGACAAGGGTCTAATTCGTATTGACGGCTGTGTTCAATGGAGCGACTTTAACTCGAGCATGATACATGGCAGCCAGTGGCATATAGACAATCGGTGCACTCAACCAACTTGAGATTAATGGTGCAAATACACCGATTGGCAACAAGCCTAAAACAGTCTCGAGTAAGGTTGAAACCAATGCAGCACCAACTTCAATGCTGACGAACAAAATAAAAATCAGGGCAAAAACAGGTTTCACCAAATGCCAACTGCGCTGTGCCGCAGCAATTGGGTTGAGTTTCTCGAGAACAACTGCTGCTGCAATAAATTGCCCACCAATCAGAACGATAATTGCACCAACAACCAGTGCCGCTACACCAAGGAATGCTGCCAGCGACCAGAGAATGACAGCGGCAATAAGGGGTAAAATTCGCCTTAGTACCGGCTGATAAGCAGCTATGAAACCAATTGGTTGATTGCGTTGAATAGCTCCGAAGGCTGTGACGACCGCCACTTTAGCAAAAGGAGTGACAACCGATACCAACGGTAATCCAAGCAGAAATTGCAACACATTGTTTTCGACTTTTTCAGTTTGTATTTTGATTAGGCTTAATGGAATATCTGCTGTAGCGATAAGAACCATGAAAAGCATTGGATTGCGCCAAAAATTTCCCCAGCCATTGCAGTACGCATCCAAAAGAGGTTGGAATTCGCCTTGCACGGTGGTTTTTGTCATATTATCTGCTTTCTCGTTCCGAATATATTTAAAAGGATACTATGTGTTGTCAATGGTCAAAAATGTGTCGTTCAGAACATTTTAGGAAGGAAGAATGCCTACACTAGCACAGCAAACTTTAACTTTAGGAACCTTGGAAGAATTAAAAGTATATTTCGATCCTATACGTCAAAAAATCTTGAGGCTCTTGGTTGACCAACCCAAAACAGTAAAAGAAATCGCAGACATCATGGACGTACCATTTAAGCGCCTGTATTACCAATTTGGCTTGCTCGAGCAACACGGATTTATCTGTGTCACACAAACTAGGGCGTATTCTGGCGCTGTAGATGAAAAATGGTATCAAGCAGTAGCGCCACACATCGAAGTGTCCTCAGACCTGACCAATCTCAACGCGGGTTCACAAGCCCTCGAAACCGTCTTAGCCCAAACCCTAACAACCACAGCCAACGAAATTCGGGACAGTGTAAAAACTGGAACGATTGATCTTCAAAATCCAATTTTGCTGCTCGAGCGCCGAGTGTTACAACTCAGACTGTCTGAGGCTGAAGAATTTGAACAGCAATTTGAAGCATTGGTTAGCAAATTTGAAAAACGACAGAAATTCAACGGGGAACAAACACAATTTTATGGTATGACCTTGGCACTTTACCCACTCTCTCCAGAACAGTAATACCATCAATAACTATAAGTACAACTAAACATGATTGTGTTTAAACCAGAGCTTCAGTATTTGAGGTATAAACTCGAGCCATGCAATTGATTTTCATTTACGGCGACCCTGGCACTGGCAAACTAACAGTGGCTCGAGAGTTGCAAAAACTGACGGGGTTAAGACTTTTTCACAACCATTTGACTGTGGATTTAGCCTCGAGTTTGTTTGGATTCGACAACCCAGATTATTTTGATTACGTACGCAGTTTGCGGCTCGAGGCGTTTGAACGGTCTACAAAAGCGAACATCAGTTTGATCTTCACGTTCTGGTACTCGAGCATTTCTCAACCGAGTGTTGAAAAATACCAATATGCCATCGAATCAAACGGTGGTCAGGTTTTATTCGTGCGGCTTCATTGCCGTCCCGAAATCCTTGAACAACGCGTGGTCAGTGCTTCACGTCAAAACTGGAAAATCTCGAGCATCGCAGATTTACGCGCGGCGCTCGAGAATACGGGTGATGTCATTCCTGGAACGCATCTCGAGATTGAGAATTCGGATTTAAGTCCTGAAGTTGTGGCTGAAATGATTGTTGCCAAACTCGAGCTTCAACGTTCATAAACCCGCACGTAATCGACTTTCATGCTTTGAGGAAATTTGGTTTTGGCATCAGGGTCGCCAGGGTAATTGCCACCGACCGCCACGTTCAGAATAATAAAAAATTCGTGGTCGTAGACCCATTTTGCGCCGTCGGGTAAATCTTTTGGGGTGCGGGTTTGAAATAGATTGCCGTCCACGTACCAGCGAATCACTTCGGGTTCCCATTCCACAGCGAAAACATGAAAACCTTCGCTAAAGGCTTTATCGTTCGAGTATGGTGCGCCAATCCCTTTTGCGCCCGAATAGCCAGGTCCGTGAATTGTGCCGCGCACGGTTTTTGGCTCACGACCATTGTTTTCCATGATATCAATTTCGCCGCTGGTGGGCCAGTTGACCGTGGCAATGTTCGAACCAAGCATCCAGAACGCGGGCCACATTCCCCTGTCGGTTGGAATTCGGATACGGGCTTCAAACCGACCATACTTGCGCTCGAGTGTGCCTTTGGTCAGAATTCGTCCCGAGGTGTAATCGCAATCGACGTACCAGCAGCCGTCTTTGATGGTTTCTTTGATGGCTTTGATCACCAGAAATCCCGTGCCGTCTTGATAGGTGTTTTTGGTTTTGTTCGTGTAAAACTGCAATTCGTTGTTGCCCCAACCGCCGCCGCCGAGGTCGTGCTTCCAAATTTTGGAGTCAACGCTCGAGCCGTTAGCGCCATTGAATTCGTCGCTCCAAAAGAGTCTCCAGTCTTGTTGTGCAAGCGTTTTTGAAGAGTTAAAACTCGAGACGAACAAAACCATCAACGAAAGGCTTAAAAATCGTAGCAATTTGGTCATGTTTTAGCCTACCTCGAGTTTAACGTTATCATCAAAGTCTAAAGTAAGAAAATCAAAACTCGAGTTTCAGGTTTGTTGTACAAGATCGATTTTGAGGTCTGGATTTGCGTGTTGCCCCAATTTCCGAGGCTCGAGTTTTTGCAAATACTGATCGATCATGACGGCGGCAATATTGCCTGATCCTGCCGCAATTGAAACCTGTTGGGTTTGGGGTTGAACATCGCCCGCTGCCCAAACTCCCGCCAGAAATTCGCCGTCGCTCGCACCCTCCAGTTGAACTTGTCCGCGCCAACCGGTTTTGATGTGCCCTTTCGGACCAAGTTGCAAACCAAGTTGCTTTGCCAAATCGGAACGAGGAAATTTTGGCGACGAGATATAAAAACCGTCCGCCTCAACCCGAGTTCCATCCTCGAGAATCAATGCTTTCACTATGCCCTTTGCGCCGTCTACCGATGCAATCTGACCGCTCATTACCTCGAGATTTAATTTCTGTCGTTTGGCTTCATATTCCGGTTTGATTTCCGTGCCGCCAGTCAGCAGCAAACGCACGCTTTTGGCGAACTCTGTCAAGGGTGCGGCTTCGGCGACCGCACTGTTCGCGCCAGCCACACCGATCACCACAATGTCTTTG
>JANMUC010000504.1:0-8276 GCA_031391225.1 Deinococcales bacterium | reverse complement strand
CCTCAATTGGTTGGCAACAAGTACTGCTTTAGTTGCCCTCTGGTTGCTGAAACAAAACGAGCTGAAACCAGGAAATTTACCGAAAGAGCACTATCTTTGGACCACAGTTGTCCTTTCAGTCTTTGCTCTTTTAGTATGGTGTTGTTTTGGAGTTAGTTCGCTAAAATGGATCATTGCTGCCTTTATTGGTTGGATATTTCAAATGACATCTCAATTGAGTAATTCATTTAAATGGCGAACCAATTCGAGCCTGTGGTATCCAGAACAAATCCATAGTCCATATTTCTGGATTGTCGGTTTTTTACTTGCAAATTACGGAATAACAAGTTTGCATTTTATTGATGTGAACATCAACCTTGCTTTGGCATTAATTTTTGGCAACATTCTCCAAAAAGATAAGATTGGGCGCTGGTTTTCCACCACTCGATTGATTGCCGTTTCAATGGTTGCTATGCCAGAAATTCTCTACAACGCATTGCAGTTCTTATTGCAATACTACTAATTTTTTACGCTCGAGCGGACAGGAATAACAACAAAACGTGACCTTGGATTTATCCTCGGTCACGTTCTTTTTGCCGTCCAAGACTTTACCAATCGCCAATTTTAATCCCCTCTGGTTGCACCGAGGTCAGCAGCGTATCTACAGCCACCGCAACACTTTCATGCAGCATGAACTTTCCTTTGGCTCGGATTTCGATGGCAACATCAAACACGGGTCTGGAGCGTCGCTTGCCAGCTTCGATGTCCAGATCGCCCAAAAGTGGGTGAAGCACGGGGTTTTCAAAAACGTCTTGCAGGGTTTTACCGTGCGCGGTGGCGATCACGCCGACACCGCGACGGGCGGCAGTTTGGATCACGGCAACGTCGCCGTGATAACCGATTTCGTCGCAGACAATCACTTCGGGTCCGTGGTTGGCAATGGCTTGCATGATGGTCTTGGCTTGCTGGTCGGGGCTGGTGACTTGCATTCGGCGGGCGGCTCCCAAGCCTGGGTGAACGATTCGTCCGTCGCCACCAATTTCGTTGGAGGTGTCAATCACGATCACTTTGGGTCCGACGCGTTCGGCGACAATGCGTACAATGTCGCGCAGCAAAGTTGTTTTTCCAACGCCAGGCGGTCCGATCAGCATTAAACCGTCGCACTTTTCGATGTAACTTCGAAGCGGTTCGGCAACGCCGTAGACCATACGCGCCACGCGAACGGTCAAGCCGTCGAGGTAATCGTAACGGTCGCGTTTGGCGCTAATACGGTGAAGTGTACGGTCTATGCCCAGGCGGTTATCGGCGCGGAATTGTCCGGCGCGGTCTACCAGGTACTCGAGGTCGCTTTCTTCAACGCTGCGTTCAAACAATTGATGGCGTCCATCGACCCGAATTGCCAGCGGCTTGCCAAGATCGAGCGCGATTTCTTCCAGTCCGTCTTGGTGGTCGATGGCAATTTGCCTGACCCAACCTGGCAGCAGGCGCAGCAGTTGTTCAAAGCCGTCGATTGGCGCGATGGCGCTCGGGTTTGACGTGATTTTAACATCATGCTCAAACCTGGGAGGCTCGACAACCTCGAGCACATTGCGTTCGGCAACGTTTGAAAGGAGCATAGTCATAAGGGGTTGACCTCAAGTCATTTTGGTAAAACCTCGAGACGCCCGCATTGGGTTGCATCTCGAGGTTAAAGTTGGGCGTTAACCTCTGGTGTTGGCTCGAGGTTGAACGTTAAAAATTGCGTCCTGATGATCCACTGGTTGAGCCATGATCGGTTGGTCTTTGATTGGGGCTTGAACGCTACCGAGGGCGGCGGTCAAGTTTTTGATGTCGTGCTGTAAAGACTCGAGTTGCCTGGCATTTTGGTTGGCGTTTTCGGTCAGTTTGACCGCCAGTTGAATTAGGAATGCCAAACCAATTGCCATAATGCCGTTGGAAAGCGACCAGAACATGCACGAAACCACACCAATGATAAATCCGAGCACGCCAATGATTCTGGCAGTCAGCACGATATGTCCATTCGAGACGGCAATGATTCCTGAAATTGCCAGGGGCAGGACAGCAAAACCAACATAGACTGGAAAGCGGTAAACCATTAAGAACATGGATAGCAGCACACCAACACCAACAACGATCATGGCATTGGAAGACGAGAGGGCGTTATTGTTGGCGCTGCGTGGTTGCGAAGGAAGGGCTGAGCGAATCATGGGTTGCATAAAAGACCACCTTTTGGGTTTGAACACCACTTATTTTTTGGGTTTTTTAAAGTTGGGAAGTTGATACTTAAACGTTTTGGCTTTTTTCCAATTGCGGTTAAACCAAGCGGCGGCGGCTCGAGTGTGATACGGGTTGGTGTCGGCAACAGTGTCTCGAGTCTCGAGCGGTCCTGAAATGTCGTAAAGCAACGGTCCTTGAACCAGCACTTGTCCGTCCATAACGGCTTGGCTTTGGCGGACTCCAGTTAAGACTTTGACGCTGACCCCAGGCAGCAAGCTGAGGCTTGGAATAAAACTGGTCGCTTCGCTGATCTGATAAGCATCTGCCAGAATGAAAATGCGGACGTTGCGTTCGACGGCGGCACGGCGTAAACCCTCAGCAACGGCTTTATTGCGAATGCTCGGAATCACAATCACAATTTGGCGGCTCGAGGCGTACAGGGCGTTACCAACCATTTCGGAGGTTTTTAAAATTTTGCTTTGGGCTTGCGCTTGAACCAACCCGAAGCCCAAAGCAATGGCTGCTACGGCTTTAAATTTATTCACCGACGTACGCCCTTCTTGGTAAATTGGTAAATTCTGAAATCTCCGCGCTCAAGTTTTTACCTGGCGGACCGACTTGAACCGCGCCGGTTTCGTTCAGCAAGCCCTCGCCGTAGAACGATTGTCCATTGACCAGACCAAACGGCGCGATTTTATCTGATCCCATTGCCACGAACACCACGTTGGCGGGGCTATGCCGTAAACCCTTGGCGAGGCTGTTGACCCGCGATGTTGGGTTGGTCGGCGCGGTACGCTCGAGCAACACCACCACGTTCACCTTACGTTTTGAAACGGCAATCAGCGCATCGACCAAGCTTGGCGAGGTGATGTCTTGTCCTTTCAAATACACACTGCCCGAAGCCCGTGCCAATGCGGCGTAAAAAGTTTCTTGGCTCGAGGTGCCGAGCACGACAGGACTGACATTGGGCGCACAACCGAGCAAGCCCACCATGACCAACAATCCAGCTTTTTTCAAAAACATAATCATACATAAACTCCTTTCAAAAAAATTCTCGTGGTCATTGCATCACAGCTTTGGGTTTCAACACGGAAAAACCGCACCAAAGCGAGTGTTTGATGGCTCGAGCGCCCAGTCACCAGGAAAGTGTGATTTTTACTCGAGTTTTAAAATCACGATGCACAATGGCGTTCAAGAGTTCTTGGTCAGGGTTTGGATTTGAGATCCAAGCAACCCTCAGAATGCTCGAGGTTGAATTTAAGTAAAACAGCAAAAATTTTTAGGAGGTCGTTAATGAATATGATTCGCGCAGGTTTATTTGGTATGTTGGTCGCGTCAAGCACCTTACTTTCAGGCTGCAACTTGGTTCAGGAGACGCTGGGCATTGGACCTGGCAAAGGCACAATGCAGGTCAATTACACGGGCGTTCAGGGTTTTGATTCCAATGCGGTCATCATGGGTTCGGAGTTCAGCAAAAGGCTTTTCGATGATGGCACTGGCTACAAAACTTCTTACGATTTGAAGGCTGGCACGTACACGATCAGCGCCAGCAGCATTCAAGGCTATACCGCCTACGTTTCGGTCAGTCAAACCAATGGCAACATCACCCACGTCGAATCCAATTCGGCGGCACTCGAGGCAAATCAAGTGGTGTTCGTCAAAATCAGTTATGCCAAAATTCCTGTGGTGATCGCTCCATAAGCATCCATTTGCGAAGTCCAATCAGGCGCAATCGGCAAAAGTGCCTGGCTTCGTGTAAAATCACCTCCATTCGACATCGTCACAGCCAGCGCCAACAGGGTCATGCCTTGGAGAACCAGTGAACCACGAAAAACAGCCCGACTTTCAAAACCAGCTTTGTCCATTGTGCAACACGCCGCAACTCGACCCAGAAGAGACAAATTGTGCCATTTGTGGTTTTGATTTTTCAATTTTAACGCTCGAGGCAGACCAAACAGAGGCTTTGAGTAAACCAGCCGAGCAGCGAACAATTGATTTTTTGTTGGACGAAATTCATTTGATCAACGTACTGTGCGCACTTTAGAATTGGTTTGCGCCAAGCTCGAGTTACCCAGTGATATATTCCCCGCCGTTCTGGAGAGGGGATTTTTGTTTTTGGCTTCCATGGTCATTAAAAAACCGATTCAAATCCCAAAGGGTTTTGAATCGGTTTTGAGGAAAAGTTCCTCTTTAAAAATGCCTTGCGATTAGAGCAAGGACTGTAAATGCTCGAGTTCCGAGCGTAACGGTTGCGGCATTTCTTTCTCGAGAAGTGCCGAAACACTCAAGCGCAAGGCAAAACCTGCGGACTGATGGCGCTCGAGTTGCTCGTGCAAAACGGCAATCTCAGGGTTGAGACGCCACATTTCTAAACCCTCGAGAGAATCCGAAAGCAAAAAACCATAGCTAGCAAGCGCCAATTCTGGTGTCTCGAGCAACAATTGCCGCCATTCGAGAATTGTATTTCTGACGCGAACATGATGAGTTGTATTTCTCAAGAGAAATGGGAGCGATGCGATTACCCAGTCAATCTGGGCTTTAAACGCCAAGGGGCGCTTATCCGCGAGAAGTACGAGAGCGCTCTCTTGCACTTCATTGATCAGGGTTTGATTGTCCAGTGCGCGTTCGCATAAATCGAAATAATTCAATAAATCTTGCATAAGGATAAAAAAAGAATCCTCCAAAGGTTAACAGCTTGTCGGTAAGCTCGAGGTTAAAGTCTCACTTTTTGCCAACGTTAAGTTTTGACATTGGCAAAAACGTCTTTCTGGACGCAGTTTTATCTTTTCGAGGGTCTAAAACTCGAGCCACTAGCCATTAGGCTAGGTACCCCCAACTAACTGATTGGGCGAGGTAAAAACTTCGCAAAATTTCTAAACTCTCCTTGTTCAACAAACAAGACGTTTCAACCAACCGAGATCAAACCCAAGCCATTCAAGAAATGATCCACCAAGGAGAAGACCATGAAAAACGCTAACCTCGAGTTCACATCGGCATTCAACCCAAACACCGTTCAAACCCAAGCCCTCAAACTGACCTCGGTGCTGATGAGCGCCGACCTGGCAGACAAAGTGATTTGCGTTTGCGCCCCAGAACGTCACAAGTCAGCCATTGCAGGCGTCTGCGAAGACCTTGGTCGGGCTGGTTGCGTGGCAATCTCAATTGACTGCGCCCCATTGGAATGCGTGGACGTTGCCAACCACAAAAAACTTGCCCTGTGCGACGAACTGTTCGTGATCCACTTGAACGGTTACCTGGACGAGCACACCCGTACTGTGGTGGTTGCGGCGCAGCACATGGGCAAAAGCGTCAAATTTATTGAATCGCTCGATTTAAACGAACTTAACCAAGCCCCAGTTCGCGTCTCGCACAAGGTCCCAGAGGATGTCCAAAGCATCGAGAAGAGCTTGGTGATCGACCTTTCAAAACCGTTCCTGGTGACTTCGGGTGCGGTCATGTTATACGGACCAAACGAAACCCGCCCAGCCTTCACCTTAATCTCTGATCACATCTGGCCCGGCATTGCGCACGTTCCAGAAGTCTGGTACGCCCAAGCCGCCAGCAACACCCAAATTGTCGATTACAGCGGCGATGCCAACTTGCTCAAACCCTTGGGTGAAGTAATTCGTTGGGCTGTCGCCACCAGCGGTCAAATTTCAGAACGGATGCTCTGGGCGCTGTTGGTGCTTGGATCGGTCGAAACCCAAGAAGAACTGAGCGCCATTGTCGGTTGCCGCCGCGAATCGGTCACGGCAGCCATGCGCAAATTGCGTCAACTGAAATACATCGAAAAATCCCTCGGTCGGATTCGTTTGACTTCGCTCGGGATTTGCTGCGCCACCAAACTCAGCTCGTTTGAACGCGACGAGGTCATGTGCAAACTTCAAGATTACAAAACCAACCGTCAACAAGATTTCGATTTCTCTTACGACAACCAAGCGCTGGCAGCTTAACTCGAGCAGAGGATTAAACCAAAGGCACTGAGTATGCAGCGATCAACAATCAAACTCGAGAACTATCGAATTACCGCTGTCCGAAATTCAATTGCGTCAACACCAACAGCGTCGTTGGTTTGCGGCATCAAGATTAACAGGATTTGAACAACTTAAAAGTACCTCAAGTTCGCTGACAGTTCAGCGCCAAACAATCCTTCATTCAATTGGTACCAAGTCAAAACCATAAAAACACTGCTCCAAAACAACAGATTTAAAAGCTCGAGCCAGCCGCTTGAGTAAAGGTTTTCAAAAACAACATTGCAACAACGCCAAAACATTTTTAAAACCAAAAAATTATCGAATCACTCGAGACACCGCTGAGGGCTGAGGGTTCAGGGTCAATCGGGCGAACATGCAAACCAAAGACAATCAAGCTCGAGCCTCAAGCCTAAAACGTTCAGAGATCGGATTCGGGGTGATGCGTTTGGAAACCCAAAAAACCGAGATGACAAGACCAAAAAGTTAAAAAACACCGCGACCGCAGCGTTGCCATCTATAAGATTCAAACCAGGTTACATCACCTTGAAAAAAGATGCAGGAGGAATTATTTTATGAAACACTTTTATGTTTTGCTCGTAGCCACCTTTGCCTTCTTGATGGGCAACGCCAACGCTCAAACCCAAAACTTGTACGTCGAAGATTTGGAAAAAGACGCCCAGGGAATCACCATCTCGCCGGGGTATTTGACGATGCTCGAGTTTTACCAAGAGGTTGATCAAGTTTGGGGAGGACAGCAAGGGTTACTGAAAATTGATGCGTCCAACAGCAACACCAAATTGATTCTGACCTCGACTGCCAAATCTGGCGAAACCGATTTGATTGTCGAAGTCGGCGAGCACACACTGTTGTTTCACATCACCATGAGTCCAGGCAAGAAATCACGGCGTTATGTGGTCTTGCTCGAGAAACCAGCCAGTGCAGTTGCCGCGCCTGTCGTAACCCCTGCACCACCAGCCACCAAACCAGCCAGCAAACCGCCAACCGCTACCAAACCCCCAGTGACCACCAAACCAGCCGTACCTGCCACCAAACCAGCCGCCCCAGTGACCACACCCGCACCTGTGCTCGAGGTTCCAGCACCAGTCGCGGTTGTTCCAGCACCAAGTGCCGCCGTGGTTGAGCGCACACCCGTAGCAGTAACCAAGCCAGCAGCCACCAATACCCTCAAGCAAGTGACAACCAAACCAGTGGGCGTTCCAAGCGAGTATGCCAATCCCAAATGGTTGAGTTTTCGCATCATCGGTCAACCCGTGGTCAACGCCAAAGGCGAAACGGTTGTGCCGTACAGCCTGCGGAATAACGGCAACAAAAGCGTCACGGTTGATTTTGATAGCATCACCATCACCCAAGGCAGCAACGAAGTTGAATGCACCGTTGACGGCGAAAGCGGTCCGATCAGCCTGAAACCTGGCACGGCACTGACCGGACGCCTGCGTTTCACCCTGGACAGCAGCATGGCTGCCAGTTTTAACCTAACTTGGTCGTTTCTGGAAGAAATCAGCAATGATCCACAAACGTTCGTGATCTCGAGAGGAGTGAGTATGAAATGAAGCGAAAATTATTCTCAATCGTTGCCTTATCAATCGTTGCCACCGCACTGGTGGCAACCGCCATCGGAGCTTCGACAGGACCAGTGGGTGTGGTCTCACTGATTGAAATAGACCCGAAAGACAAAGCCCAGAACGAAAAGAACGGTGATGGTCGCGCCCCAGTCCTTTTGGCAAGCCATTCGTTCGTCGAAATCACCCAAATTGAACGCCTTCGGGCGTTCCAAGCCTGTCAGAAAGCGGGCAAAACCGATTGCAACACCGACAAGTACCGCCACGAATGGAGCGTGCCATTTATCACCGTCGAGAATGCCAACAAACTCGAGAAAGCACTTTCACTGGCTTGGAACCGCTTTGATGCTCGAGTCGCTTGGCGTTTAAACAGCGTGATTAACAATTTTGGCATCGCCCCATTTCCGCACCGCGATTACTTGATCCCCACCGCTAGTTTCACCACCAATTGCATCAATCCCGTCAGCAGCCTGACCAATCAAGACACCAAACTCGGAGCTTGGGACGGCAACCTGCTGACATCCAT